>JAILQA010000295.1 GCA_024699205.1 Treponema sp.
CCTTCTTTATTGACCATGCAACCGGAGTTGTAATAGGCGAAACTACTATTATTGGAAACAATGTAAAAATATATCAGGGTGTAACACTTGGAGCCCTGAGCGTAAAAAAATCTCTTCAGGACAAAAAACGTCATCCTACAATTGAAGATGACGTTACCATTTACGCAGGAGCCACAATCCTCGGCGGCGACACCGTTATTGGCAAAGGCTGCACAATCGGCGGAAACACCTGGATTACAAAGTCGGTTCCTGCGGGATCGGTTATTACAATTTAAGATTCTTTTTCAAAAACCTGATATCATCTACTGCAAACAATGCAAACCTGCAGGTGAACTCTTGCAAGGATAACCAAATTTTGTAATCAGTTTTCCGCTTTGAAATTTTGCAGGATCTCCACAATATCGGCATTTCACAATTCTATACCTTCGTTATCCTACTTACTTAATCGATGCCAAAAGTTTTTCGATTTTAGCAGAACGTTCAGCAATCTCATGTTTTAATCTATCAGAATCAGAAGGATTTTCTTTAATTCTTTCTTCCAATTGCTCTATCTTATCAGCCTCTTTTTGGGCTTCATTTAGAGCTTCGCAATCAAAATCAATTTCTTCTGCCATTCGATTAAGTTCTTTGATGTTTTTCTCGAATTTTTGAAATTCTGCTTCGAAATCAAATTCGTTGTCCATAAATCCTCCTGAATTATTTAAGTTAGTTTTATAAATCATCCAAACTTTCTGTAAGTTTTTTTACTTCTTCCTGTTTAAACCTTTCTTTTTCTTCTTTCTTTGCCTTTTCGGCTTCTTTTTTAGCTTTTTTTCTTTCTTCCTCTTCCTTTTTTATAGAAGCCTGCATACACTTAATAGCTTTTACGACCAATTCTTTTGTTTTTTCTGAATTTTCAGGATTGGATTCATCGAATATTTTTTTAACATCACGAGCTAATTCAAGAATTTTTTCCGAATTTTTCGGTTTAGCCCAAAACTCACAAAAAGAACACCAAAGCTCAAAATAGTCACGGTTTGAAACTACATTTCCTTGTTTTCCAATATGCATTACACCTATCGCAAGATTATTAAGAAAGTTTTTCTCTTCCTTAGAAAAGGCGGAATCTTCCTCGACCACTTTTCTAAGTTCTGGATGGAAAAAAACTTCTCCACTTTCTTTAAGTAAAAATTCCAGCATAAAATAGACTTTTAACGCATCAACATGTTCTGCATTCTTCTTTGCAACTCTAATTGAAGATTTATCATTCAGATCACTTATTTGAACATTGATTTTTGATGATTTGTAAAAATAATGATCTTTCTTATCGACTAAATGATACTTTGATTCCAATCCAAGATAATCAGCCAACAAAGATTCTACCCCATCCATATTATCTTTTGAAACTATTACTTCAGAACAAATAAGAAAATACTGGGTATTATCAAATATCAGACCACTTTTTCCTTTTTTAATAAAAGGTTTAATAAATGTAAGTTTCACCCTTTGAATTTCACATGAACAAAGGGTGGGGCCTTTACGTTCTAACCAAAATGTTACTTTATTACCTTTCTCAAAGGCTGTAAAAATATCAAACCCATAACTTGCAGCTTTAAATAATGCCTCGCCCATGGTCATATCAATTTTAAAACCAAAAAAACTATTAAAATCAGAATCATCACTCTGGAATGGTATTTCCTTCTTAAATTCAGCCATATTTTTTTCTCCTTAAATTAAAGTTTAGCCTCTTTTACAGTATTCAATCAAAAATTCATATGCATCTCGTAGTTCCTGCATTTTTTCTTCTGCTATTTTTTTCATTTTTTCTGTAAGCCCTTGCATCATGTCTGGATGATACTCTTTTGAAAGATTACGATATGCCTTTTTGATTTCTTCAACAGAACATGTTTCTTCAGATAATTCAAGTATTTCCAAAGCTTGAGCCAAAGCCTCATTAATTACTTGAGCATTATTATTCATTTGATACATTTTACTTTTACATGCAACTGCAAGTGTATAAAGAGCTTTTATAAAATCCATTACTGTATCATAAAAGTTTTCTGGCACTTCAACTTTTTTCGTTTTTATAAGTTTTAATGCACTTTCAAAGTTAATTTCTTCATCTTCAATACTTACACCAAAAATTGTATCTCCTGACACTAATTCAAAATCTACAAATAATCCTGGATAATGATCAAATAACAGAGAAATAGATTTTTCTCCTTTTGAATACTCAAGATAAACATGTTCTTCTTCAGGTTCTTCTGTAAATACAAATCTAAATTCAATAGAAATATTGCCATCTGACACTATCAAATAATGCTCATCGTTCTGATTTTCAAAATGCAAAGTATCTGGATTAAAAATGTCATCAAGCCGTCGTTTACATATTTCATCCATTTTTTTCAAAAGAACACTACCTACAGTTGTATCTCCAGATGTAATTTTAACAGCATCCTTTTTCTTTTTTTTCTTTTCTGAAGAGCTTATTGCTAATTCTTCTAACGCGTATCTTAACCAGGCTTCTTCATGGAAAGGTATTTCATCAAAACAAAATCTAATATTGTCAAACTGATTTTGTTCCAGGACTTGCTTAATTTGTTTAGCACAATAACCACAATTATCTCCTTCAATCGTAATTGCACATTGTGCCATTCCGTATAAGCCAAATTTTACAGAACATCCACTTCCTCTTAAAACGAAGGCTTCCCAAATTTCATCTCCATTTTCATCTACATCCGCATAATAGTCCCAGATTGTGCCACAATTATCCTTTGAGACCTCTGCTCCAATAATGAAACCAATTTTGACTAATGTAAGTGATAAAACATTATTTCTTATCTCAGAATCATAAAAAAGTGGAATATTATTATTGTCAAATAAAATACCTACATAAGATGTATCTTCAAGATTTGATTCTGTAATTGAATTATTAATCCCTTTTACAATACCATCAATAGCAGCTCCTGCAGCAGCTCCAAGAATTTCTCCAAAAATTCCCATTCCCCCCCCCCTTACTTCTTCACACAAGAAACAATCTTGTACTTATAACTGTTTGTTGGAAGATGAGTTGAATTAAACTTGTTCTTTGCTTCCATAATGGAATTTGCTTCTACAGTTGTACCAGCTGTTGAAACAATTTTACCGTTCTGGATTTTTTGAAATGTAATCTGAAAACGTGCCATAGATTTCCTCCATAATGGTCATTTCTTTTTTTTCAAACTGCTTTATCTCGAAAACACTCAATTTATTTGCTATTTTCTCGATAAATTCGAGTATAAATCTACTTATTCTCGAAGTCAAACAATTTTTATTCTTAATTTCTCGATTACATTGAGTTTATGAATAATTATTTAGAAGCATTCAGGCTAAATATGAAGTATTACCGCGAACAACAAGGGATTTCACAAACACAACTTTCAATAATATGCGACTGCGGAACCGGTACTATTGGTGGGATAGAATCAGGAAAGGCAAAACCTTCCTTTGATATGATAATAAAAATTTCTGAAGCACTGAAGATTCATCCGGCAGATCTTTTTCTTCGCAATGCATCTTCATCAAAAGAAAACTTACGCGAAACTCTAAAACAAGATTTTGATAAAATAATCTCAAAACTCTAATAATAAATTTGACTTTTTCACACTTTCCTTTTATATTGGTATTAAATGATTGCGGTATAAAAGGAATGTTGGATAATGAACAACAGTTTAGCAGCATCTGTTTTTATTATGAGGTTAAAGAAGCTGATTGATAAAAACAAACTGATATTTAAACCTCGCAACAGACAGAAAACTATGCAATTTTTGTTTGATGAAGGCTTAAGCGTTATTGATGTTATGAACTATGTAAAAAATCTAACCCCTGAGGACTTTTATAGTGGACCTACAGAAGATGACAATGGTACTGCTGGCGATGTAATGGTTTTCTTTAAACCATACAAGGATACCAAATTATACATAAAACTTAAGATTTGGTGTGATAGTGAAGGAGATGCCGGAGTTGTCATGTCGTTCCACAAGGAGGGTCAATATGACTAATAAATTATCTTGTCCAGATTGTGAAAAGCTTGTAGAAGTTTCTGAAATCAAAAAAGAAACCAATGTTGTTATTAACGGGAAGAATATTTCTTATTTGGCCCCTATGTACAAGTGTTCTGTATGCGGAAGTGAATTTCAGACTATGGAACAACTTGAAGAATCTTTAAAACTTGGCAGAGAAGCTGCTGAAAAACAAACAGAAGAACTTACTCCTGAAAAAATTATTTCAATTCGCGAGAAATATAATGCCAGCCAGAAGGCATTTGCCATCATTCTTGGAATGGGCGAACTCACAATTAATAAATATGAACAAGGCGAAAAACCAAGTTCTTCAAATAAAATGCTTCTTCTTCTTTCGGAAGATCCTGCCTGTTTTTACAAAATGTATGAAATTAACAAATATAAGATTGGCAATGTTCAAAAAGAGAAAATTGAGCATTCTGCAGTATTAAAAAGATTTCTGTAATATATGTAGCAGTTAAAAAAACAAGGTCCCCAAGGAAAATCCGAGAGAACCTTGTCGTCCTGTAACCAGGACATCGGAGAGAGTTTATCAGCTTATTTACAAGCTGACTTAAATTTAGCATAAGTCAATTCAGAATGCAATACTTTTTATAAAAAAAATACGAAATTTT
>JAILQA010000344.1 GCA_024699205.1 Treponema sp.
TACTTTTATAGCCGAGTTCCTTTATCCATTTTTCTGCTTCTGTAAGGGCTTTTCGTCCCAGTTCATGACCTCGGTATTCAGGAAGAACAACAACTCTTCCAAGCATAACGCTTTCTGTTTCGAATTGATAAAAACGGCAGGTTGCAACCGGGTAACCATCATCTAAAAGGACAATATATTTTGTTCCGTCGCCATCATGTTCATCAAATTCATCACGTAAAGAAATATGATGCTGGCGGTTCATTCCCTGAATGCGTACTGAATAAGCTCCTGCCCGCTGCCATTCTTCTTCAGCTCGCAAAACTGTTATTTCTGTATTTATTTTGTCGATTTTTGTCATTTCACAAATATATCAAAATTTATATCCGATGAACAAGGCTTTTAAGTCAGCTTTTCCTACTATTCCAAGAACACTGTAAATATGGGATAAATCCTTTTTTATTGCACTTTCGCTTACTCCATGATTTATAGCAAGTGCTTTTATAGTTGTATTATTCAGGACAATTTCTTTAATACAGTCTTTCTGGCGGTCAGAAAACTTGTAATCATCAAGAGAAATTGGACCAGAATCTTTTTTATCGTAAGCATGACGGAAAAGCAGGTTTATGCAGCCGATTGTACAGAGAGAAAAAAGTGTAATACCTATATATTCAAAAAAGGTTTTTGCTCCATAAGGAAGGACAAGAAAAAGTTTTATTATTTCTACCGCAAGATAAATGATTATTCGCGGTCGTGAAGAAAGAAGATTTTCAATCAGAAGAAGAATACAAAGCATGCATGACAAAAAAAGTGCTGTATATATTTTTCCTGTGTAAAGGTTAGAAAAGACCAGAATTTCAAGGGCTGAATAATAAAGAAAATGTTTTTTATATAAAAAAAAGGTGAGGGCACACAAAATGATTCCAAGGATTTCTCCACAGTAGGAAATAGCTGCAGAAAAAGGAAGCAGGCTTTGTGGTTCATAAAAATCTGTGAAAATATTCAAAAGAAAAACGAAAAGCAGATAGAAAAATCCGATTGCCGCCATCAGACGAAAAGGTTTGTCCAAAAACTTTTTGTAATTCATTTTTATTCCCCTGTGATGTCAAAATAATGCTAAAAATACATAAAAATTATATCACATTTTGAAAAAAAATAATGAAGATTTGTATAAAAAAATGACAATAAAACTTACTGGAATAGAGCGGGATTAAAAACGTCAATTGCGATATGACAGTAAGTTTTATTGTCTGTGTATGAATTAATTTACATTATTTTTTAGCTATTTCAGCAACACTTGTTACCACCCCTGCCAGATTCTGCAAATCTGAAGGTACGATAATCTTTGTTGCCTGACCATTGCTTGCAACCTCAAAGGCTTCCAGACTGCGCAGTTTAAGAACTTTATCGTCCATTCCAGCTTCTTTTAGCATTTTAAGACCTTCTGCTTTAGCCTGCTGAACTTCGCGGATAGCTTCAGCTTCACCCATGGCCTTTTGAATTGCAGCTTCCTTGTGAGCTTCAGCTTCCAAAATCATAGCCTGCTTCTGACCTTCGGCTTCAAGAATTGCTGACTGTTTGTGACCTTCTGCAATAAGAATCTGTTCACGGCGCTCGCGTTCTGCTTTCATCTGTTTTTCCATTGCTTCACGGATTGCCTGTGGAGGTTCAATATTCTTAACTTCAACACGGTTTACCTTGATTCCCCATGGGTCGGTTGCTTCATCCAAAATAGAGCGCATTTTTGTATTGATAACATCACGGCTGGTTAAAGATTCATCAAGTTCAAGTTCACCAATGATATTACGCAAGGTTGTTGCACTTAAGTTTTCCAAAGCATTGATAGGCTTTTCAACACCGTAAGTATAAAGTTTAGGGTCTGTAATCTGGAAATAAACTACAGTATCAATCATCATGGTAACGTTATCTTTTGTAATAACTGGCTGAGGAGGGAAGTCAAAAACTTTTTCCTTCAAAGAAACCTTTTTTGCAATGCGATCAATAAAAGGCATTTTTACATGAAGACCAACATTCCAGGTTCCGTGATATCCGCCGAGACGCTCAATAACAAAAGCTTCTGACTGAGAAACAATTCTGATATTTGTTATAATCAGAACCAAAAGCAATACAATAACTGCAATAATTACATAAATCATCATTTTTTTTCTCCTAACTTAAATTGATTTTACATAGGCCGTAACACCGGCGATTTCTTCTATAATGCACTTGCTGCCTTCTTCGAGGACAATATCCTCTTTTACGGCTGCAGTCCATTCCATACCATTGATTTTAACGGAACCTTTTTCTATTGCAGTGATTTTTTTTGTCACCACAGCAATTTGCCCGATAATACTGTCATAATTTGTTGCTATTTTTTTCTGATTCAACTTTTTCTTTACGACAGGACGCGTAAAAATCAGAAGAATCAGGGCAAGGGCAACAAAAATGAAAAGTTGTGCGGGGAAAGGCATAGGTGTAAAGGCAAGAAAAACCATTACAAATGCACTGATTCCAAACCAGATGGTAGTAAGGGCGAGAGTGAGGGATTCAATTACAATACAGATGATTGTAACGCCAACCCAAACCCAGGGAAGATTATTGCTTAAAACTGAAATAATGCTTTCCATGGCTTTACCTCCATATAGTTTTTTGCTGGCTGATTTAACAGCTGAGTCTAATATAAACCCGAACTTACATGGAGACAATAGTGACCTTTGTTACTTTTCTAGTGACTTTAGTTACTTTTATCTGTAACTGGGGTTACTTTTTGGGGTGACTATAGTTACTGTAGGCTTTATTTAATCTTTTAATCCCATTATTTTGCGGACATTAGCAAGTTTTTCAACAAAATAAGCGATTTCTTCTTCATCATTATAAAAATAAAGGCTTGCACGTGCGGAAGAAGGGATATTAAGGTAATCTCCAAGTGGATGCGCACAATGATGTCCGG
>JAILQA010000362.1 GCA_024699205.1 Treponema sp.
CTAAGGTTCTTACCCCTCTCTTTGCGGTGAGGGCGGCTGGCTTTTTAGCGGCAGTCTTTGATTTTGAAGTCTCTACGTCTGTGGCAGCGGTACTTTCGACTTCATTCTTATCCTTTATTTTTTCATAACCAAAAGCTGCAAAGAGAGGGGTAAGAACCTTAGCTGTATAAGCATGTAAATCAGCATACAAATCCTTATAAATCAATTCTTGCCAGGCTGTTTCAATGTCTTCACAACCGCGACCATTTAAGAAGTCGCATAGTATTCGATAATGACCATCGGCTGCATCTGTAACCTGATGAACATTCAAATAAACCTGGTACTCAAAGCCGTTGAGCATTACAAACATACCTTTTTCGCAAATCTCGCTGGACTTGCGAATAAACCAGAGTCGGCTTTTGTGTTCCTGGAAAATACAGAACTTGTCATCTTCTGCTGTCAGATTAAGTCCTTCTGACAAAGTACGCGTAACTAATTTGATTTCATCACCATTACCGGTTTTTACTGCATAAGGATCTGACTGCTTAATCCAACCGTGAGCCTGATCATATTTGTTATTATAAAAAACAATAGCACGTTCAGAACCAGCTCCGTTTGAGTAGGCAAATACATTTTCATTAACGTGACCGTCTTCCCACAAATCATAAAGCAAAAAGTTTTCTACACCAGAAAAGAGATATCGTTTTTTCATAAGAGGGAAGATATCATGCCAGTGGCGGTCTACAAGATACTGACTTGGCTTTTCATCTTTGTAGGCTTTTGTATATTCCATGCCGTATTTTTCGGTAAAACCTTCAATCTGACCATGACCAAACATCGGAAGCCCAGGCATTGTAATCATCAGAGTACATACACCAAAATATTTGTCGCCATCACCAAACTGAGCAATTGCAGTTTCTTCATCAGGATTGTTCATAAAGTTTACGTAACGCTTAAGAATCTGCGGGTCAAAGTTAATTGTATTTTTGATGGTCTCGCGGTATTTTTGATTTTCTTCCTTTTTAAGCATGTTCATAAATGCAGAATTATAAACACGGTGCATTCCAAGAGTGCGGACAAAGTATCCTTCCATCATCCAGAAGGCTTCGGCAAGAAGAAGGGTATCGGGACATTCGCGGGCAACACGGTCTACAACTTCCCGCCAGAACTCATTTGGAATCGCATCATTAAACTGCTGGGTACTCAAGCCCGTTTCCGAACGTGTCGCAATATCTCCTCCGTGACCAGGCTCCGGGTACCAGAGACGGCGGATAGATTTTTTTGCCAGAACCATTGCCGCATCAAAACGGATAATCGGGAAGTTCTGGGCAACATGCAAAATCTCCTGCATAACAGCTTCGCGGGCTTCCGGATTCAAAAAATCGATTTGGGCTGTGTCATTCCATGGAAGACCTGTACCGTCGTTTCCGTGATAGATATAGCGTACGTCACCAGTCTGATTGTCTACGCGTTTGAATACAACGGCGCAATCATTTTTTGAATAATAATGATCTTCAAGGTAAATACCAGTTCGCGGGTCTTGAGAAAGATTTTCGCCATTAAAAGTGTAGTGAGGGAAAGGACAGTCTTTACGCTGGATGAATAAATCAGGACGATTCATAACCCAGTCGCCATCCATTCCTGTGTGGTTTGGAACCATATCAGAAGCAAGTCTTATTCCCCTTTGCCAGCAGCGTTGACGAAGATTAGCCAGTGCATCCCAACCACCAATATTCTGTGCAATGTTATAATCAAAAAGACTGTAAGCACTTGCTGCTGCTTCCGGATTTCCGCAAATCTGCTTTATTCTTTTACTTGCCTTAGAGCGTTCCCAAAGACCAATGAGCCATAAGCCGGTAAAGCCTTCATCACGGAGGCGGTCCAATTCTGCATCTGGAATCTGGTCAAGACGGGTGATTGAATATCCATACTGTTTTGTAAGCTGATCCAGCCAGACAAGGACAGTTTTTGCCATAAGAATTACTTTTGGCATCCAGTCAGAATCGGGACTATAGCGCTCGTATTCGTTCATGAGATTTTCATAAGAATAAGGAACCATATCCGGCAAATCGCCACCACCAAAGCCCTGCCACATTGCCTTGTTTTCTTCGCTGATTGTATCCATTCCGCTGAAAATACGCTTAATCCAGTCCAGACCAGATAAAAGTGTATCCCAGTATTTTTGAATGTATTCAAGCTGGCCTCGTAAATCATCTGGTGAAAAAAGCTGAGGTTCACGCAAAAGATTGATTAAATCGTGGTCAAAAGGACCAAAAGCAGGCTGTTTCTGCGAATATTTTTGGATTGCTGCCCATGTTTTTGAATAAAGCTTGTTTTTTGCAAGTTCAGAATCATCAAAAAGAAGTAAAAATGGCTTGAAAGCAGGATTTTCATTTGCAAGATGAAGGAGAATCAATTCTTCCAGAGTCTGTTCGCGGTTAGTACGCTCTTTGTTTGTGCCTGTATCAAGCGCAGTCCTGTTCAAATATTCCTGTGGGCTACATTTTTGCTTGTAAACTTCTACCGGCGGAAACTCTTTTATAAAATCGAGGAGAAGATTGTCAATTTCTTTTGCGGTAAAAGTTGCATTAAGTTCCTGGAGCATCCCGCTCATAAAGGTATCGAGCTTGTCCCGGCGGTAAATCATAGAAACGTAATGAAGAATTTCATCAATCAAGCCCATTGCATTAAGCTGTCCGGCGCTGACTCTTTTATTTTCATCACCGACAAGAGTATCTATATAATTATTATAAAGCAGCTGGAAATTGCGGACATTCCTCATGTTAGCAAACACAACGTTTCCGCTGGAAGCAAAAAGCCCTTCTTCAAAAGAGCAAAGGTCTCGTACTTTTTTTGATATATGAAATTCGTTATATGAAACTTTCATTATATACTCCCACTTTTAGTTTATAGTTTAGGAGGGGAAAGCCTTCCCCTCGCTCCAGCCGTAAAAGCTGCTTTGAGTTTTTCTCCGAAAAACTCATGGAAGACCAGGTACAAGTTTGCCAACTTGAATACAGTGTTTACGTCTTCCTCTTCCCCTTCCAGCGGGGACACCCCGCAACGCCCCGAATCGTTTTTATTCTTAATATTATAACACGAAAAATGGCAAAATGATTAGAAAATATATAGATTTAAATAAATTTCTTTATCAGAACTTGAAATAAATGATATTTTTATGAAAGCTTCTTTATCTTTTGAATCAAATCTTTATTTGCTGCTACTTCTTCCACAGTACACGGCATTCTATAAGTCCAGTTAAAGGCAGTCACAGTGCCCGGGATATTTATGCGTTCGTCGGAAGCATTTTGCAGCCAGAGAGATTTATCCATATAGAGCAGGTCCTGCATTGGCGGAATAAACCATTGGCTTGCGCTTTTTGCTGAAAGACCAAGAATTTTTTGAGCAAGCTCCGGGGTAAAATTTGACAGTGCAAGAGTTTTTGCGGACTTTTCAATTTCGGCAGTATCTTTTCCCAAAATTTCACCTTCAACTTCACTGGCAATTCCAAAGGCACTGGCATTTGCTTTTATAAAGGCGGTAACGCTTTCTTTTTCATCATTCCACCATTGTCGCAAGGTTGAAGAATCGTGTACAGAACTTGTTGCCACGCTCAAAGGTTCGTAATCTTTAAATGGCACAAAAGGCTGTCCTTCTTCACTCCAGTTTCTGCACCAGCGAACTACACGCAAGCCAAGAATGTCGTATTTTTTCATAACCTTTGGCACACATTTTATGTTTACGCCCAAATCTTCACCACAAGGAATTATTTTTGTAGATTTTATGATTGCCTCAAATATTTCTTCTGCCTGCTTTTGCCACAACTTTTCGTTTTTTTGATTGAGCTTATCAAAAAGGGCCTGCAAAAGATTTTTTTCCTTCTGATTGAGACTCTTCCAGGAAGTAGAATTGCTATAAGTCCACAGGGGAACAAAGTTATTTTTTGAAAGCTCCAGCAAAGTTCTGTTAGACCAGTATTGAACCAGCACCTGTTTGATTTTTTCTTCTGCTTCTTTTGTGCAAAGTCCGTCAAAGTCAGTTGAAAGTATTTGATTGCTGCCTTTTATAGATTTTTTGAAAAGCCAGAGTTCTTCATTTCCAATCTGCTCACAAAGCTTATTTAAAATTAAATGTGCCGCTTCATGATTCCAGGTAATATCTTCTATAACAGAAGTTGGAATATGAGGCTGACTGAGCCAGCGGATTCTATCATCGTCAAAGCCTGCTTCATAAAGAGAATCTTTTTTTATGGATGAATATGGCTGAGTATGTCCATTCATAGCGTTGCAATCATCTTGAGGAATTGCCCAGATTCTAAAAAAGCCAAGAATGTGGTCAAGTCTGTAAGCATCGTAGTAAGCTGAAGCTGTTTTAAGTCTTTCTTTCCACCAGGAATAATTGTCATTTTTTAGATTTTTCCAGTTGTAGATTGGAAACCCCCAATTTTGTCCACTTGGATTTTCTCCATCAGGAGGGGAGCCTGCCCTTAATTCCTGCATAAAATACTGAGGATAAGCCCAGGAATCACAGGAATCTTCATTCATTAAAATTGGCATGTCCCCTTTCAGAAGAATTCCACATTCTTTTATTTCTTTTACCGCTTCCTTAAATTGATTTGCGGCAATCAGCTGGCACCAGGCATAAAAAAGATGTTCTTTTTTTAATTTTTTGTCATTCCAGCGTTCTTCAATTTCTGATAAGGATAGATTTTTATCTTTTGCTTTCCATTCTTTCCAGCTGGACTGCATGTACTTCCATTTTAAGTTTTTGTAAACACAATAGGCCTTGAGCCATTCATTTTTTTCAATGAATTTAGAAAGTTCTTTTGTTGCTTTTCCATCTTTTGCAATACTAGTTTTTTCGTACACTTGCTGAAGAAAATAAGTCTTTGAATTCAAAATTTCCTGATAATCATATCTTTGCTTTTTAGAATTTGCCTTTATAAAATTGCTGTAATCTGCTGCAATTTTTTTGTCGTCAGCTAAAAGCTTTTCAAATTCTGGAATTTGCTTGAGGCTGATAT
>JAILQA010000366.1 GCA_024699205.1 Treponema sp.
AACTTTTAACTGTGATGTCATTAACATAATATAAAACCTCTAAAAAAAATTAATTCAAAGTATATTAGGATTTATTATAATATTTTTCTCAATAAAAGTCATCAGGTTATAGACTAAGTCACCATTTTTTTGAAGGTCAGCTGCAAAATCCGAAAAACCTCTCTGCAAAGCATTAAGATTATTAAGAAAATCTAAAGTTGCCTGCTTTAATTCCATAGAACTAACTTGATTTTCAGGAGAATTAAAATCCAACCAGACTCGTTTTATAAGTGAAAAAAGGCTGTCGGAAAAATATTCTTTTATTCTTTCCAAAAGTGCATTTACCTTCACCAGCTGATATTCATCACTCTGAGGATAAGCATGCCAGACAAAAGGAATCCCCGAAAGACAAGCGCGACTCATGCTTTCTTCCCCTCTTATAAAAAGGACAGAACTTTTTTTTACAGTTTCATCCCAATCATTCTGATTAAGATAAGGCAATTCCACAAGCTTTTCGGATAATTCTTCGCACATTTCCAGCCAGGCTTTTTTTAAAGAATCAAAACCCCTTCCCTGAGCAAGCAAAACTTCTTTTTCTGGAGACTTTTTACACCATTCATTAAGCGCAGAAGCAAGCCCCTGCCAATTTCTTTCATAGGTAAATACAAAAGCCGGACCTTTTTTATTGTATTCAGGCTGGACTTTCCAATCATCATCTATAATCAATCCGCCAGTTTTGGAAGTAAAGCCAGGCATAAAATTAACCTTCTGGACTTTTGCACTTCGAGTAAGGGATTTTAAGCAATGAAAAGTTTCTGCGTAATCTTCTGCGGTAAGATAATCAATCATTACAATATTTACTGTGCGATTTAATTTGTCGTCAAAAAGGATTTTTTCCATCCAGTCTGGACGGCCACATTGAAAACATTCTAAGATTATCGAAAGTTTTTCACCATCATTCTGTCTAAAGCATTTGTAACAATAATCATAATCATTCCAATCATAAACATTAATATTTTCTACAGTCTGATAAGGGATTTGAATTTTTACGGAATCATTGATTTTATTAAAAACTTCAAGATTATCTGTGATAAGATTGACGGTATAATCTGGTCTGATTTTTTTAATCTGTCTGCAAAGTCGCCAGACAACTCCAATATCACCAAAATTATCAACAATCTTACAAAGAAGCGTTATTTCTAAAAGAGAAGTATCCATAACCAGGATATGATAACGTAAATGTGGAATTTAATCTATTTTGCTGTAAACGGAACTTAATTCATCACGCCATTCAGAATTACGTTCTTTATCTTCCCATTCGATGATTTTTTTAATCTGGAAATGCTTTTGATCACGGATATTTTCATAATAAAGGATGCCAAAACGTCCCTGCCCAATATAAGCAATTTTTTCGTTCTGACCTATGCTTTCATTTTTTTCTATTTCGGCAAGTACGCACTCAAAATGAATTGGAGCTCCTGTAGTCTTGTCTGCCATTGCACTAGCTACATCTAAAATAACCTGTCCACATTTAGGACAAATTATTTCTCTTGCTTTTATTTCCTGGATAACTCTCTGTTTTTCTTTACGGGCTTTTTCGTCTTCATAAAATGTACGGGTAAAGGTCAGATTTTTTTTCTGTTCCTGATTTTTTGTATTCTGCTGATTATTATTATTTTTCTGGTTGTTCCAGTTTGAATATTTTTTATTTCGACGATTTCTGTCCATTTTATTCACTCCTGAAGCTTAATTAAACATCCCTTAGCTTCAATTCTTCAGGATTTTCAACAAGTTTATTACTGATTACCTGTGCAATCCGCTGGATAGCATTGTTGATATAATCCTCATTATATATTTTTTTCCTTAATTCTAAAATACGCGGAGACAATTGTTGTTCTTCCGTTTTTTCAAGAACTAATGTTGTTGAAGAACTAACACTAGAAACCATAAAGACCCCATCCCATTATTCCATAAAAGCATTTTCAATATGATAAACCGGAGGATATCCAGGCATATCAATGACAATTACATCAAAACGAATATAACTGTCATTATATTGTCGATGATTTAACAGAAAACGTTTAGACGTTTTTAAAATTCTTTGCTGTTTCTCTTGATTTAATTCTCTTAAAAGCATGTCATTTGTGCCCTTTGGTAAGGTTTTTACTTCAAAAAACACAAGATAATCATCCTTTTCTGCTATTATATCAATTTCTCCGCTTCTTGTCCGCCATTTTCGGGCAATTATTTTAAATCCTTTCTCTTCAAGATATAAAGCTGCCCTATCTTCACCTGCATCACCTTTTGTTTTTGTATTCATTTTTTCTCCGAATCCTTCATTATAAAGGCAAATAAGATTGCAACAGCTTCCCAGGCATTTTCGGGAATCATACTTCCAGGCTCCTGACTGTCCAGGAGATTTATTATATTCTGGTCTTCCTTGACGGGAATTTTGTTTTCTCTGGCGGCTTCAAGAATTTTTTCGGCCAGATAACCAGAACCCTTGGCAGTTATAAAAGGGGCTTCTACTCCGTCAGGATATTTTAAGGCAAGAGCTTTTTTTTCTTTTTCAGCAGACATCAGGCTTCCCCCTCAACAGAAAAAATTGATTCAAATCCGCAGGCTGAACCTTCCAGTTTTTCTTTATCTGCCCAGAATACGTCAAGATTTATATTTTTTGCAGCAAAAGACTGTTTCAGCGAGCCAAGAAGTTTTTCAATTTCACTTTCATCTGATGGACTGATATTTACGGCAAGCGAAGTACATTTATTTGATTCAAAGAACAGATTAAAAAGATAATTTTTATTGTTACAGGCACAGGAAAGATTTGTCATTAAAAGATTTGTGTTATCAGAATTATATAGAAGTTTGATTACACCTTTTCCAAGAACCTGAGTTTTATTTTGTGTTGAAGTTTGATTTAGACTTTGATTTTGATTTGCAGCTTGAGACAGATTAATTATTTCAAATGGAAGAAAATACCACTTTCCTTTTTTTGAATTAAAGTCATTTAAAAGCTCATAATCATTTTTTTCATCTTTTTCGACTTTTTGATTATTGTTTTTCTGCTGTGACATCATGTTCTTTTGAGCATTTTGATGATTTTTTTCCTCTTCAAAATCACCAAAAAGTTCATTGAGCAATTTTTCAAGGCTTTCTTTATCGGCTTCAAGGCCTTTTTCTGCAAGAATCATAAGCAGTTGAGATGCAAGTTTTTCTTTTCCTTTAATTCGCAGGGCAAGATTACGGATTTTTCCCAAAAGAGAAAGGTCAAACTTCATTTCAAGCTGCTGCATCTGCTGAAGAAGATTTACAGAAAGAGAATCCGCTGGTAAGCCCAGAGAGTTTAATAAAGAAGTAAGATTTTGATTTTGCAGGATGTTATTCTGTAATTGAAATTGATTCTGGAGCGGATTCTGCTGATTCTGTGGCTGAATTGAGCCAGTCTGCTTAGGAACCAATTGTATTACACCATTTTTTGCAAGGACATTTGCGGTAAAAGAAGAGCCCGGAAGCAGGGGTTTATTTGAAGAAAAATTTATTCTTACGCCAGCTACAGAACCTTCGTATTTTCCATTCGGAAGCTGGCTAAGAACACGAACTAAAACCTGGCTTCCATTTTTTAAAAACTGAGATTTTATTCCGTTTGTGAGTAATTGATTTGTGCGGACTATAATACCGTTAGCGTTCACAGATAAATTGTACAAAAAAAAATCGGATAGCAAAAGATTTGCTGTCCGATTTTTACAAAATTCTAATTAAAAAGTTTTATTTTAGTTTGAAGCGTTCTGATTTTCAGCTGTGGCTGCTGCTGCGAGTGCTGCTTCTTCCTTAGCCTTAGCTGCGGCTGCTGCACGTGCGTTACGAGCTTCCATTTCAGCCTTAACTTTTCCACCAACACGTGTCTTAACTTTAGCATCCTTACCGATCTTATCGCGGAGGTAGTAAAGCTTAGAGCGGCGTA
>JAILQA010000421.1 GCA_024699205.1 Treponema sp.
CAAAAAAAACAAATCTGACAGCCGCATATACAGCAGGTTTATTTTTTCTTGAAGAAAATATTAAAACTGCATGGTTTTTCAATGAAAAAAAATGACAGGTATTTTCATGAAGAACAACTTTTTTGCCAGAACTTACAGCTTGGCTTTTTATCTCCTGCCTATTCCAATACTTCAATTTTCTCAGTCTATCAGTCGCCTTTTGGGAAGCTTGACTTATGTGCAAGAAGTGAAAATCTGATAAAACTTAATAAAACCTCAATTAATTTTGCAGGATTTTATGCAGCAGAAGATTTTCTTTCTGGAAATCAAAAGAATATCAAGAGTCAGCTGCAGGCAAAGGCGGGACTTCATCACACTTTTATAAAATGCATTAGCCAGGCAGATAAAATAATTCCCCTCTTTATAAATACAGGCTTTAATTCTTATCTCCAGAATGATTTTTTAGACAACATAAGCATAAAATCTGCTTTTGGACTTCGTTGTACCTCTGATACCTTCACAATTTCTCTAACCGCTTCTTTTACAGGCGATTGTATGCACAAAAACACCAGTTCAGATAAAAATACATTTACAGTCTCTGTCTGGACAATTCAGACAAAAGAAATCTTTATTTTTAAGGATTTTAAACCGACTTTGACTCAGACCTTTAATTTTTCGCCTTCTCCCCAAAAAGAAAAAAACGCTGCAAGCCAAAAGTTTTCATTAACCTGGATTTTCCCTAAAAATCCTTATTTAGCAGGAAACCTTGGAATTACCTTGTCACAAAAAAATAGAATCTCCGATAAAACAGCCTTTTCTTTTGGAATTTCGGCTTCTTATTACTGGAAGCAAATTAAGTGTATGGCAAAAATTAGCGGAAAAATCCAATAACTTAAAAAAATTTGTTTATCGTTCCTAATGTGATATAATTCTAATAAGGACGGTTGCGATAATGGATTTTTTGCGACAGCATCAGCTCAATATAATGCTGGTCTTAATAGGAATTTTGTGTCATCACCAATATCAGGATTGAATAATACATAAGCCCTGAATACGCCCTTCAGAAGAGCTGAAGAAACATTGCAGATTTTTCTTTTTTCCTATATAATTGTACAGATAATTTATAAGTGGTGGGAAAATGGCATACGTAAAAAATTTATTTGATCAAAACTTCATCCAATACGCAAGTTATGTTATCCGAGACAGGGCAATTCCAGAAATTATAGATGGATTAAAACCCGTTCAAAGACGAATCATTCATACTCTTATCAAAAATGATGACGGACGATATACAAAAGTCGCAAACGTAGTCGGAAAGGTTATGGCTTATCATCCTCACGGAGATGCCTCTATCTATACGGCTCTTGTAAATCTTGCAAATAAAGACTTATTCATAGACAAACAGGGAAACTTTGGTAACATGTACACAGGCGATAATGCCTCTGCTCCCCGATACATTGAATGTCGCCTTAGACCAATTACAAAAGAAATATTAAATACAAATCCAAAAATTACATCCTATGTTGATACTTACGATGGCCGTGATGTAGAACCAATTGCTTTTCAGGCAAAATTACCCTTAGTTCTCATAATGGGGGCTGAAGGTATTGCCGTTGGTATGAGCACCTATATTCTCAGCCACAATATCCACGAAGTAATAGATGCAGAAAGAAAATGCCTTAGAGGCGAAAAGTTCCAGCTTTATCCGGATTTTCCAACTGGTGGTTTGATTGACGTATCTGATTATCAGGACGGATTAGGAAAAATCATTACCCGGGCAAAAATGGACACCAGTGATGACAAAAAAATCGTAATTACAGAACTTCCTTATGGTTCAACTACAGAATCTCTTTGTGATTCAATTGAAAAAGCTGTAAAAGCGGGAAAAATCAAGGCAACTTCAATTCAGGACTATACTTCTGATAAAGTAAATATCGAAGTAAGATTGCAGCGTGGAGTTTATACAAAAGATGTTGTAGATGCCCTTTATGCCTTCACTGACTGCGAACAGACAATTTACTGCAATCTTCTTGTAATTAAAGACAATATGCCAGCTCAGATGACTTGTACTCAGGTTATTGAGTATCACGCAAAACAGCTGACAGGCATTCTTAAAAGCGAGCTGGAGCTTGAAAAAGCCGACTTGATGGAAAAACTGCATCTGAGAACTCTGGAACGCATTTTCGTTGAGGAACGCATTTATAAAAAGATTGAAACCCAGAAAACCGAAGAAGGCGTTTACAAGGCCGTAAAGCTTGGTTTTAAACCTTTTGCCGCTGAACTTATTCGTCCTATTACAGATGAAGATATTGACCACCTGCTTAAGATTCCTATCCGCCGTATTTCCCTTTATGATATGAGCAAGAACAAGCAGGAAGTAAAAGCAATCAATGACAGAATTAAAGAAATCAACAAGCTTTTAAAACACCTTATTGATTACGCAATTTCTTATCTTGATGATATTGAAAAGAAGCTTGATCCAGCTGCCTCAAAGCGACGAACAAAGCTTACAAAAATCCACGCAGTCGACGTTAAGGCTGTTGTAAAGAGAGATACACCGCTTAAATACGATGAAAAATCCGGTTACCTGGGAATTGGTGTTTCCGGCGGAAATGAACTTTTCAGAGTTACCCCTTACGACAAGATTCTTTATGTAAGAAAGAGTGGTATTTTCTCAGTTTCGCAGACACCTGATAAATTATTTGTCGGTCCTGCTATGAGATACTGCGGCTTTGCAGATAAAGATTCTCTGGCTAAAGTTTTATTTACTGTTTTGTATCGCGATTCTGAAACTCAGTATGTTTATATCAAACGCTGTAAAATTGAAGCATATATAATGAACCGTGATTATTTCTTTGCACCAGACGGAATGGAAGTTCTGCATATAGACACCCGCAAAAACTTTACCTTCCAGTTGAATTATGTTAAAAAGCCAAAGATGAAGGTTACTGCCGAAAAGTTCAAGTCAGCTGATTACGAAGAAAAATCTCTTAAAGCTAAGGGCGTTAGAGTTGCGGCAAAAGAAGTTCAGACAATTACAATTGCAGAAGATAAAAAGGCGGAAGATAAAAAATCTGCTGAATAAAGATTTGGCAATAAAAAAGACTTATGCATGAATTAGTCAAAACTGTTTTATACGAAGAAACAATAAAAGGTTCCCGCTTTCTGTCTGAACTTTTGATTTGTAAAAGTCAAAATCAGGCAAGAGAGCTTCTTAAAGAACAGAAAAACAAATATTCAGATGCAACCCATGTAGTTCATGCCTTTATAACCGGTCCAAATGCCGAAATTATGGGAATGAGCGACGACGGTGAACCTCCAGGAACCGCTGGCCGCCCCGTACTTGATGTATTAAAAGGCAGAAATTGTACAAACCTTATGCTCACTGTAACAAGGTGGTTTGGAGGAACTCTACTTGGAACAGGCGGACTTGTAAAAGCTTATTCAGGTGGTGCAAAAGCAGTTCTGGATAAAGCAGCAGCAGAAAATGCCCTTGAATTGATTATTCCTAAAAAAGACTTTTCTTTTACAATCCCCTATTCAATTTTAAAGCCAGTAAAGCTGACAATGCAGAACTATCAAATCTGGGATTTACAGGAAGTTTTTGAAACCGACGTAACTTTGAAAGGCCGCATAAAGGAAGATGAGTTTGAAAACTTAAAAGCTTATCTTACAACCGTAAGCAACGGGAAAGTTACTCTCTGAAATTACTCTCTACTAAAATCACATTCAGAAAAGTCTTTGAGTGAAGAAAAAATCTTCCAGCATAAGGCTTTAATTTCTTCGTTAGGCTGTATTTTATCGGGAACCATTACCGCCTTCATTCCGGCAGCATAAGCAGATTTAATACCGTTTGGACTGTCTTCAACAGCAATACACTCTTCAGGAGCAAGTCCCAGAGATTCACAAGCAAGCAGATAAATCTGAGGGTCTGGCTTACTGTGTTTTACCATTTCACCGGTTGTACGGGTTTCAAAATACTGAATTACCCCTGCCCTTGTAAGCTGACGTTCTACAGTGCTTCCTTTTGTAGAAGAGGCAAGAGCAATTTTATATCTGTTACTCTGCTTTAATTTTTCAAGACATTCTTTTGCATAAGGCATAAGCGGGATTCCACTTGAAAACTCAACTTCCCTAAAACCCTCTGTCACACGTTTTACAAAATCATCTGTAGGGAAATCCTGTCCATAAAGTTCATGTAAAATACGGCAGGTATCATTTATGTTGGTTCCAAGACACTTTTTTATGCCCTCTTCTATATCATCAAGACCAAAATCTTTTGCAACAAGGCGCCAAACCTTATTACAAATTGTCTCGGAGTCAAGAATTACTCCGTCCATATCAAAAATTATTGCTTTTATCATTTTGTTTTCCAAAACTTTTTTATTATTCCTTTTTAAGCGAAGCAGAAATAAACAATCTGTCCTGATACCAATCTATCAAGAGAGAAAAGATTTCAGTTTTATAACCTTCTGCCTGAAACTTAAACTTCCATACCGAGCCCGATTTTAATTCTTCTTCTGGGACTGTATTTACCGGAATCCAGTTGCCATTGTAGAGAATTGAAACCTTAGAAGCAGTAGTAATATTTTCCCCTGTTTCATCATCATAAACAAAAGTAGTAACCAAAAGATTTCTGGAACTATTTTTGAGGAAGCTGCAGTCAAGGACAAGAGGCTTATCATCAACACTAAAAGATTTCCACCAGACATAAGGACCAACAACTACCTTTACGCGGTAATTTCCTTTTTTCAAAAATACATCGGCAGAATCATAAGTTTTATTTTTTGCAGTCAAGCGCTCGTATTCAACTTCTGTCAAATTAAACTTAAAGAGATTCTGGAAGCGCCATTTTCCCTTTACTGCCAGAGATTGAGTTGTTCCTTTTACTTCGGGAATACTATCACCATCATCTTCAAAGAAGAAAGCACGGACAGGAAGATCTAGATTTGCAGAAAGAGCACGAGGCATTTCCATTTCTATGGATACAGGTGTATAAATCTTTCGTAAAATTGTACGATGTATCAGCCCACCCTTCCAGAAGCAGTAAAACAAGGCAGAGGCTGCGGCAGTCCAGAAAATGATTCTTTTAGCAATGCGAGATTTTCTATCCTTCTGTTTGAAAAAAGGAAAAGTGAATTGTCCTGGTGTAACAACAGAACGGGCCAGCTGCAAGCGGATTTCATGGGTATCATAATGGCGAAGATATTTTTTTAAAGCACGGATAACCCCGTCAATTGACTGAAAACGCTTTTTTGCAAGCGGTCGAATCATTCTGTGAATAAGGTCAGAAATATCTGCCGGGATTTTCTTGTCAATTTTTCTTGGCGGAACGTATTTTCCCTTTTTTATAACCTTGAGCGTGTCCATTGAAAAATTGCCGGGATAAGGTTTTGTACCGGTAAGCATTTCGTAAAGAGTAATTCCAAGCGCGTAAATATCAGCGCGGCAGTCAACCTTTGCACTGTCTTCAAACTGTTCCGGAGGCATGTAGGCAGGAGTTCCCAAAGCTACCCCTGCCTCTGTGATGTTTTGCTTCTGGTCTGAAAGCTCGCTGGCAATTCCAAAATCAGCAAGCTTAATTTCCCCACGTCTTGAAATAAGAATATTGCCAGGTTTTATATCTCTATGAACTATATCCTTTGAATGGGCATATTTTAGTGCGTAACAGGCATCCTGCAAAATAAGCATTGCCACAGGAGGAGGAAGCATTGTTTGTTTTTGAATAAGCTTATCCAGAGCAGTTCCGTCCACCAGTTCTTCGACCATATAACGATAGCCGCCTTCGGTAAAATAATCATAAAGATGAACGATGTAGGGACTTTGTAAATCCAGAAGAATCTGAGCTTCCTTTTTAAAACGTTCGGCATTAGTTGAGTTTCCGCGTGAAAGCATTTTTTTAATTACGACATAGCGCTTTAAGGAAGGATGAAGGGCTTTATAAACAACACCCATTCCGCCTTTTGCAATTATTCCTGAAACTTTGTATTTTCCTATAAAGGGTGGAAACTCGTTACTCATAATCAACTCCTACTATATCACTTTCTGGATTAAAAGTCTTTGTGTTTGAAACCAGGGCAACATTCTGCCTGTATGGGTTATGGATTTGGATAAAACCTCCGTCCTGACGCAGGGCATAATTTTCGTAAACAGGTCTGTGGCCTGCAAAATAAAAGCTGTCAGTAACCTTTTCAGGAGGAAGCAATACTTTCATAATTTCTCTAGCGGTATTTGTTTTAACATCTCCGTTTCGAGTCCAGATCAAGCCATTTACAACCTCTGGATAAGAACGGGCATCTATAAGTTTTTCTCTGGAATAGGCTTTTAGCGGTTCAGCATGAGATACCACATAATTTGAACCAACTGCTACAAGAGGTAAGGCTTTTTCCCAGCAGGAAATCAGATACAAAACATCATCACCATAATATTCTGAAATAAAGCGTCGAACCATATAGCCTTCATCAGCATATTTTCTAAAGGCAAAATCACCGCCTTCATTCTGATTTAAAATATTCTCGTGATTTCCCTTTAAAAAATGAAAGTTTTCGGGATACAAGAGCTTTAGATTCATAAGTCCGGCAAGAACCGAAAAACAGTCCTTCATTTCTGCCTTCATAAAAGGACCGGTGATTATATTCTTTTTAAATTCTTCTTCAATGCAGTACCAGCGGTCAACAGTTAATTCTGTGTGAATTGAATCACCTACGCAAATTACATTAACAAGCTTATTTTTTAAAGCTTCTTCCACGGTAGAGGAAGGATAAAGAAAGTCTTCTGGCAAAGGATATTTTAAAATATTCTGCAAAAAATAAGGCCGCGCATGAATATCGGGAACTATTATTGCAGGAAGATTGTTTTTAAACTCCAGAAGACTGCCTGGATTTCCATCGGATGCAGCAGGTCTGTAAGGAGTAATTTCATTTTCGAGAACTTCAGCTGCACTTTCTGCCAGGGAAGAAATATATTCATGAGAAAATAACTGTTTTATTGTAAGACATTCATCTACTGAATATGTTTTTTTTTGCATCGGCTAACAGATTACAAGGGTCATATTTCCTATAGTGATTTTATCACCCGGATTTAATTTTACATACTTATCTGCCGGGATTTTTACCCCGTTTATATAGGTTCCGTTTGTGCTGTTTTCATCTTTAATAAAATATAAATCCTTGATTTTCTGGATTATTGCATGATGGCGGCTGGCAAGTTTGTTATCTACAACTACATCATTATCATATTCCCGGCCGATTTTGATTTTTGCGACCAGTTCTATCTTTTTTTTATTAAAAACAAGGTATGAAGCAGGTTTCCATTCTGTCATGGATTTTAACTGCTTACCAATAGGAGTTTTTGTTTCTATTGTCTCATTCATTTTCGGTCCTCCGTTTATTTATCTTTGATTTTTTCTATTACTTCTTCAATATTTGCCTTTAAGTTTAATTCAGGCTTGAAAGCAGCAAACATAGGAATATTATTCTTTCCTGTCTTTAAAAACATGTGAATCATACGGGTTACATGTTTTCTGTCTTCAGACGGCAAGGCTCCGATTGCAGCTATCATTTTTGCAGAAGCCTGAAGTTTATTGTTTTCGATTTCAAGATTCGTTTTTGCCCCGGAAGCATAAATTACATCAAAGAAAACATCTACAAAACGCTTTCTGTCTTCAAGGGAGAGTTCATTCATCCATTCATTAAAGGATTGATGAAAAAGTTTGCTTTCGTCGGCAAAATCCTCGCAGTAGATAAAATCGTTTCCGCTGATATTCCAGGAAAAGGCATCATGCTGAAAAACTGTAAATCCGCTGCTGCCAATAATTTTATAAGACTGGGGATGATGAAAGACCATTCCAACAACAGAAAAATACGGATAAAAGGAATGAATCTTATCTTTTACTTTAAGAAATTGTGGGCTTTTATAAAAATCTTCACTGAAGCCAGGGCCATCAAAATTAAAAACGGATTTGATTTTTTTCTGTGCTTTTGGTTCACAGTTGATTGCAGAAAACATTGCTACACAACCACCTTTCGAATGTCCGGAAACTAAAATATCATGTTTGAAGGCTCTGGAAGCGCGGTTCAAATACTCTACTCCGCTGATTTGAGATGGGATTGCCTTTTGAAAAATAATATTAAAATCTTCCTTCCAGCCAAGCACCGTATCATCAGTACCGCGAAAAACTACAATCGCTGTTTTTTTATCAAGAATAAAAGTCATTGCAGCAAACTGTTCTTCTTTTTCTTCATCGAGAACTGACTCATATCCGCATATTTCTATTAAACCAAAACGGTTACTTGCAGAAGCAGCCTTAAGAAGCTCAGGAGTATTTGAATTAATTACAGCTCCAACCTGACAGCGGGATTCATAATCTGCATCACGGGTAAAAGTTGTATAAAGATCAAATAAGGTCTTTCTAGAGGAAAAATCACCGGTTACGAGACCATCAAAATGAATGTAGGATAATTGAGACAAAACAAGTGCATCTACAGCGCAGAAGGGACTTTGCACAAAAGATAAATCTCCGCGCCAGGTGATGTAATCTAGTAAATCGCCAACAGATTCTTTCATATTTTCTACCCCAAATTATTTTAGCACAAAAAAAAGGGAACTTCCACAAAGACGTTCCCTTTTTTAATTTATTTGAAAGTTAGCAGAGCAGCTTATACCTTGAACAAATCAACGTCGTCTCCAATCTGACGGATAGACTCTGTCAACGATTGAGAAACATTCTGAAGTTTCTTTGTTGTATCGGTCATATAATTTGTTCCGTCATTGATTTCAGAAACTGCACTTTCAATATGAGCCATACTTTCTTTAAGATTATTTACATCTTCAAGAATAGAAGCACCACTCTTATTCATTTCGTTGGCGGCAGAACGAACATCAGAGGTACTGCCGTTCATTAACTGGAGAGCTTCAAGAATCTGCTGTGAACCGGCCTGCTGTTCTTCCATTGCAGAACGAACCTGAATAATAAGCTGACTTGTAACACCAATTCTCGAAGATACAGACTGGAAGGATTTTTCAGATTCTAGAGAAGCATTTACAACCTTTGCAATGCCGTTCTGGATATTGGTAAGTTCCATACTGATTTTATTGGATTCTTCTGCAGAAGTTTCTGCCAGTTTACGAATTTCATCAGCAACTACAGAGAAACCTTTTCCTGCTTCACCAGCGTGAGCAGCTTCGATTGCAGCATTCATAGCAAGCAAGTTTGTCTGTTCTGCAATACTCTGGATTGTTGTGTTAGCATCAAGCATTGAAGAAGACTGTTCTGCAATTTTTTGAATAAGATTGTTTACGGAAGAATTCTGTTCGATACCGTTTTTTGTATTCTGTT
This sequence comes from Treponema sp., assembly GCA_024699205.1. GTDB lineage: Bacteria > Spirochaetota > Spirochaetia > Treponematales > Treponemataceae > Treponema_D. Next base: position 9,317 of record JAILQA010000421.1, read on the forward strand.
CAAGAACCTGGAATTCCTGGAACATGCTTGTAACAGACTTATCTACTGCATTGATATTTCCAATCATTTCTTCTACAGCAGAAGATGCTTCTACAACAGAAGAAGCCTGTTCCTGAATCATAGAATCCAGAGAGCGGATTCCTTCTGAAATTTCACCAATTGTAATAGCAGAGTTATCAACACTGGATGCCTGATTTTTAACCTGGTTACTTACAAGATTGATGTTTCCGGCAATCTGGTTGATTGTACTGGTTGTTGTATTGATTTCGGAAATAAGAACTTTTCCATTTTCACCGAGTGTTTCCTCTGAAGTTTTGATTGTAGTCATAATTGCATGGAATTTCTCGAGGAATTTATTCACAGATATTACAAGACGACCAATTTCGTCATTGCGGTCAACTCTAAGTCTTGTTGTCAAATCTGCATCACCGGTTGAAAGAACTTCTACTAATTTTGTTACGCTGTTCATACGTCTAAGAATGGTTCTGAGAATAATGTAGAAGGCCAGGAACATAATTACACCGATTATAATTCCAATTACTACAATGGTTTTTCGGGTATTATTCTTTGCGGCGTCAACTTCGGCACTGGTTACAATATAACAAGTACTAAAATCAAGACCTCTTACAGGAGAAATGAAGGCAACGCTGTCAACATTATCAACTTTTAAGGAAATGATATCCTTTGTGTGTTTATTGGCTGCCGCTTCTATTTCCGGATAAATATCAAGTTTCTGCAGAACTTTATCTTCATTTTTGTGGGCAATAATTGTGTTTGAACGGTCTGCAAGGAGGAAGTAGCCGGTCGTACCAACCTTGTAACTGGCAATTTCCTGCTTAATTTGTTCTACACCTAACATACCTACAAAATATCCAAAGCGTTTGCCATTTGCATCAACCGCAATTCTGGCAATTGGAAGTACATATTTTCCGGAAGTTTTTGAAAGAACCATATTTCCGATAAAGGTTTCTTTTCCCTGTAACATCATTGCCTTGTGATAATCGCGTTCAACAAGAGCGCCTTTTCCACCAACAAGACCAGTGTCGCGGTAAGAGGTACCATCGGCTGTACAGAAGAACATATAGTCATAATCAGGATTTCGTAAATTAGTATGTTGCTGCAACCAGGCAATTACTTTCTCTGAGTCACCGGTTTTTACGACATCAGCATTTGTGTAAACTTTTAAATCATTTTTATAAACTTCAAGCCACTTTTCAATTTCATCAGAACGTGCAGAAGAAACTTCTTCTGCTACACCGTAATAAGCTTTTCTTGATTCAGCTTTTACAACTTCGGTTACAATTAACAAAAGAATTGTCATTAAAATTAAAGAAACAACAAAAATAAAGATTCCCATTCGTCGGGAAAGACTTTTTTTTCTGTTAAAATCGATTTTTTGGTTTCTATCAGCCATAATTATCTCCCTGTCTTTCTATAATAATATAATTTTATGCCATACAAATTGACTTGTAAATAAAAAAATATGAAAAAAACATTTTTTTTATAATTCTTTTTTAGACATAATTCATTTTTGGACAATTGATTAGTTTGTAAGGCTTTATTATAATTAAATAATTTAATCCAATTTTTTTAAAGGAGTAAAAAAAAATGAACCTTATTTATGGAATTAAGGACAAACCAAGTTTCGGCAAAGTATTTTTATTTGCCGTTCAGCAGCTTCTTGCTATTATGGCAGCTACAATTGCCGTTCCTGCTATAGTTGGAAACGGTCTTTCTGCTTCAGCAGCTCTCTTCGGCGCAGGGGTTGGTACTTTTGTTTACTTATTGTTTACAAAAAGTTCCAGCCCTGTTTTTTTAGGAAGCTCTTTTGCTTTCATCGGTTCAATGTTCAGTGCATTTGGTGGTGCAGCTTCGGTTTCTGTTGGTTACTGGGGTCTTATCATCGGTGCCCTTATGGCAGGACTTGTTTATGTAATTATTGCAATTGTTGTTAAGTTCTGCGGTGTTAAATGGATTGATATCTTAATGCCACCTGTAATCATTGGTCCAACAGTTTCCATTATTGGTTTAAGCCTTTCTGCAAACGCAGTTGGTGATTTGATGAAATCAAACATTGAAGGCGGAAGCATTTATGTTGCTTTGATTTGTGGTCTTGTAACTCTTGCTGTTACAATGCTCTGCTCTACTTATGGTAAAAAGATTGGCCGCCTTATTCCTTTCATTCTTGGTATTCTTGCTGGTTATGTTCTTGCTTCTATTTTTGCCCTTATCGGATATGCAGCTGACAATCCTTCTTTAATTGTAATCAATTACGGTGCTCTTAAAGCTCTTGATTTTGCAAAGTTCAGCGGATATCTTTCATTGCCTAAGTTCACCTTCCTTTTGGGTGGTGCTGAAGGATTAAAAGGAATTACAGGAACTTACCTTCTTACTATTTTTGCCGCTTATGTTCCAGTAGCATTCGTAGTATTTGCAGAACACCTTGCAGACCACAAAAATCTTTCTGCAATTGTTGGCGTAGATTTGACAAAAGAACCAGGTCTTACAAGAACTTTGCTTGGTGACGGTATTGGTACTATGGTTTCTACATTCTTTGGTGGCTGTCCTAATACAACTTATGGTGAATCAATTGGTTGTGTAGCTATTACAAGAAATGCTTCTACAATCTCAATCTGGGGATGCTCAATTCTCTGTATTATCTTCTCTTTGATTTCTCCACTTGTTGCTTTCCTTGAAACAATTCCTTCTTGTGTAATGGGTGGTGTTTGTATTGCCCTTTACGGCTTTATTGCAGTTTCAGGCTTCAAGATGTTCCAGAAGGTTGATTTGAACAAAAACCGCAATCTTTTTGTTGCTTCTGTAATCTTTATTACAGGTGTTGGCGGAATGGTTGTTAAATTTGGTGCTGTTGAAATCAGAACTGTTGCCTGCGCTTTGATTCTTGGTATTCTTACAAATGTAATGCTTTCTAAAGAAAAAGATGAGTCTGAAGAAAAAGCTGAATAAGCTTAGTAGCTGAGTAAAAATAAGAAAAGTTTGTAAGATTTTTACAATAAAGGCATGCCCGATAGAAGCGACTGAATTTTAGTCATTCTGTCGGGCATTTTTGTTAAAACGGCGCAAGGCGTGGAGCAGCGCCGAAGGCGGCCACTGGAACGAGCGAGGCTTGCCGAGCGAGTGAAGCGGCTGAGCGTAAGTGAACTGCGCAAGGCCGTGTGGGGTGAAGGAATTTCGCCCATATAATAAAAAAATTATAAAAAAAATATTGACATAAACCTTGTAATAATGCATTTTATCATCTAGTATTTTAAAAACAGTGCTCCGCATGTATGTGCGTGTCATTATTATTGTGACGAGGTTATCTGAATGAAAGCAAGTCAGGTTACCATTGATCATGTATCCAAGAAATTCGGCGACTTTGTTGCCTTGGATGACATCAACTTTACTATTAAACCGGGAGAATTCTTTTCGCTCCTTGGTCCTTCTGGATGCGGCAAAACAACTTTGCTCCGCATTATTGCCGGTTTTGAGTTTCCTGATGATGGAGCAGTTCTTTTTGATGACAAGAACATTATCTCTCTGCCACCAAACAAAAGACCTTCAAACACAGTTTTTCAAACTTATGCTTTATTTCCTCATTTAACGGTTTATGACAATGTTGCTTTCCCATTAAAGCTTAAGAAAGTTCCTAAAGAGGAAATTGACAAAAAGGTTCGCGAATATGTTCATCTGGTTCAGCTTGACCAGCATATCGACAAAAAACCAAATCAGCTTTCTGGCGGTCAGAAGCAGCGTGTTGTAATTGCCCGTGCCCTTATTAACGAACCAAAAGTTCTTCTTCTGGACGAACCTCTTTCTGCCCTGGATGCAAAATTACGTGCAAATCTTCTTATTGATTTGGACCGCCTGCACGACCAGATTGGCATTACTTTTATTTATGTAACTCACGACCAGTCGGAAGCTCTTTCTGTTTCTGACCGAATTGCAGTTATGGATCATGGTCATGTTCTTCAGATTGGATCTCCTTACGAAATCTATGAAAGTCCTGCAACTCAGTTTGTAGCACAGTTTATTGGCGAGACAAATCTTTTTGATGCCGAAGTAGTTGACTGTGTTCCTCACAAGGATGCTAAGGGTGATGATGATTATATGGCTACTCTTTCTGTTCCTGAGCTGGGAAAACAGGCTCCACTTGCTACAGATACTGCCGCAGAAGCAGCCCTCGACCGCTACATGCAGGTTACTGACTATGATCATACAGACAAGGGGCAGAAGGTTGCCTTTACAATCCGTCCTGAAAAAATCCGAATTACACTTGAACCACCTCATACAGGCGGAAGAACTGATATTAACGTTTTCAAGGGTATTGTTGAAGAACCAATTTATTCTGGTTTCCAGTCTAAGTTCTACGTAAAGCTTGAAACCGGTAAAATTATCAAGGTTTTCAAACAGCATACAGATTACATGGATGATGGTCCTGTAATTCATTGGAAAGACAGCGTATATGTATCTTGGGCAGCCGAAGATGCTTATATTGTTGAAGACATTAACAAATAATTGTAAGTGTTGAATAATGCGTATGGAAAATAATTCTTCAAATCCTAAGCAGCCTAAGAAGGCTTTCCGTCAGTCTCTACAGCTTAAAGTTGCTTCAAAAGCAAATGGGGAAAAGTTCAAGAAAGCTAATCCTGGTCCGGTTTATGCCTGGCCAATGGGTTTATGGTTTACCCTCTTTTTCGTAGTGCCAATTATCATTATCGTGTGTTACTCTTTTATGAAAAAGGATATGCATGGTGGGGTTCAGCGGGTTTTTACTTTGGACGCCTACAAAGCGATTTTTTCTCGGGATGAGGACACGGGGAAGTTCATTTATCTGCCGATTCTGCTGCGAACCTTGTGGATGACTGTAATTTCATCTTTTGTTTCTATTCTGATTGCCCTTCCCTGCGGATATGCCATTGCCCGCAGTAAAAAGCAGACAGTTTTATTGATTCTTGTAATCATTCCATTCCTTACAAACTCTTTAATCCGTATTTTTGCCTGGCAGACAATCATGGGTGAAGAAGGTCTTTTGAATGGAATCTTTAAGTTTTTTGAAGTTATCTGGCATTTTATTATTGGTGCCAAAGACTGGACTTTTACTCCGCATAAGTTTATGTACACAAAGGGTGCAGTTATTATTGTAAGTATTTACATGTATCTGCCTTATGCTATTCTCCCTATTTTTACTGCCGTTGACCGCTTTGATTTTTCTTTGATTGAAGCAGCCCGCGACCTGGGAGCAACAAAGCCTCAGTCTATGTTCAAGATTCTTATTCCTGGAATCAAGAGTGGAATTATCAGTTCTCTGATTTTTACTTTCATTCCAATTTTTGGTAACTATACTGTTCCTCAGCTGGTCGGAAGTACAAAGAGCTACATGCTGGGAAATATCATTATGGATCAGATTCAAAAGGCACGTAATATTCCTCTGGCTTCTGCATTCTCTGTTGTACTTACAGCAATTACAATGATTGCAATTCTTTTTATGATCACTTCCGATAAAAAGGAAAAGAGTCTGAAAAAGTCGTCAGCAAAAGAAGATTCTGGTGTGCCTGATACAAAGAAGGTGGAGGAATAGTTTTTATGGAGTTTTTAACTACACTTATTGTTGACCGCTTACATAGAAGAGGACCTAAATCAGAAAACAGCCGGCATGCAAAAAGACAGTGGAAAAAGATTGGTAAAAAGTTTTCCCTTTCAAAAACTGTGCTTTATTTTACTTTCTGCTTTTTGTACATTCCGCTTTTTGTAATTATTTTTTATTCTTTCAACAAATCAGAAGGTGCTCACTTTGCGGGAGTTTCCTTCAGATGGTATGAAGATTTGTTTCTCCGTTCTGGCGATTTGTGGATGTCTTTGCTTTACAGTGCAATTGTTGCTTTGGCTTCGGCCTTTATTGCAACCATTCTTGGAACTTTGGCTGCAATAGGTATAAGCTGGTACAAGTTTTTGGGCAGTAATTACATTCAGTCAATCAGTTTTCTTCCTATGATTTTGCCTGAAGTTATCATGGGTGTTTCTCTTTTAATCTTTTTGAGTGGAATCCACATGAATCTTGGAATTGGAACTATCATTATTGCTCACACAACCTTCTGTCTGCCTTTTGTTTATCTTATGGTAAGTTCGCGGGTTGATGAGTTTGACTATTCCATTATTGAAGCAAGCCATGATTTGGGAGCAACAGAAAGCCAGACTTTGTTCAAGGTTATTATTCCTTCAATTATGCCTGGTATTGTAAGTGGCTTTATGATGAGCGTTACCCTTTCCATAGAAGACTTTGTTATTACTTCTCTTGTAAATGGAAATGTAGAAACGCTGCCGATTTATGTATACAATATGATTAGACATGGTGTAAGCCCGGTTATCAATGCTCTTTCTTTTGTATTGATTATTGGAATTGGTCTGGTTGCGGTATTATTGCGTAAAGGTATTAAATCCTTTGCTGCAGCCCACTAATTCTTATAAATATTTTATAAAATATTCATTTTTCGAGGATGGACGAATGAAAATCACTTCTAAAATTGTTACTGCTGCATGTTTATTGATTGCAGCACTGGGACTTGTTTCCTGCAATAAGAAACAGGTATTAAAGCTTTACAGTTGGACTTATTACACACCAACTGATGTTGTTGAAGCATTCGAAAAAGAGTTTGACTGCAAGGTAGTTGTAACAGAATATGATTCAAATGAAACAATGTTCAACAAATTGATAAACGGCGGTGCAAAGAGTTTTGATATTGTCGTTCCTTCACAGGATTATGTTTCTATCATGATGGAAAAGAATATGTTCCGTAAGATAGATCAGTCAAAGTTCACAAACCGTGATAAAATTAATCCAAAGATTCTTGAAAAAATTACTTATGATCCAAATATGGAATATGCAGTTCCTTATTATTTTGGTGCTGCCGGAATCAGCGTAAACAAGAAAAAGGTTTCTTCTCAGAATTACGAAAGAACCTGGAATATTTTTGCAGATCCTCAGTTCAAAAATCATGCTTCTATGATGGATGATTACCGTGAGGTTATTGGTGATGCACTTATGTATCAGGGTCACAGCGTAAGCACAAAAAATTATGATGAATTGAAATCTGCAATCGATTTGATTAAAAATAAATGGTGTCCAAATATTGTAAAGTTTGATGCCGAAGGATTTGGAAAAGACTTTGCCCGCGGTGATTTGTGGCTTTGTCAGGGGTATGCAGAAGTTATTTATGGTGAAGTTCCAGAAGAAGAATGGGATTCAACAATTGATTTCTTTATTCCAGAAGAAGGCGGTCCTTCTTACCTTGACAGTATGTGTATTTTAAGAGATTCAAAAAATGTTGAATTGTCTTCTGAATTCATCAACTTTATTCATCGTCCTGAAAACTACGCTAAATTCCTTGATTTCTTCAGATTCCCTTGTTACATCAACATGGAAGCAGAAAAATACATGAAAACTACGCCAATGTATCCTGCAGAAATTATGGATAAATGCGAGCTCAAAAATGATTTGGGCGACTATCTTGAAAACTATTATTCACTCTGGGAAAAAATCAGAGTTTCTAACTAATCCATCAGGGGAGCT
>JAILQA010000443.1 GCA_024699205.1 Treponema sp.
CAGCATGATAAAGATAAATACAAGCATTCCAAATAATGTGAAAATGGTAAAAAGTAAAGTTTTACCAAAACCATACTGATGAATCATCATCATTGCCATAAATAAAAGGGCAGCACACCAGATAAGGGAAATATTACTGAATACAGTATAGAAAGTTCCCTCTTCAATTGTTACAAAGTTACTCATGATAATGATAGGCAGCTGAATTAAAGGATAAGGAGTCAAAGCATATGCAGATCCCATGTAAACCTGTCCAAGCTTACCTTTACCATCAAATAAGGTTGTAACACCCCAGTTACAAATACAGAAAATTGCAAGTGGCAAAAGAATAGCTGCAATTTCCATAAAAATATTTACTTTTTCCCAGTTTGTATTATTAAACAGGAAACTTGTATAACGCAATTTCCATACGTGAGTTAATACAGTAAGAATTACAATAAAATTTGCAGCCGAGTAAGAACCACGTTTAGCATGAATCAAATCCCAGAAACCATCTGCAGGATGAGTAATTACATACAGACTATAACGAAGAGTATCGAAAAAACGTTTATAAGTTTGCTTCTGCGTTAATTTCTTAAATTTTGTTGCTATATAACTCATAATGATTTTAACTCCCGTGATATCTTCATGCCCCATTTAATGAATAATGGAACAAGAATAATAATTAAAATGAAGGCAACAACCCAACCAAGGTTTTTCTCCATCCATTCCTTTCGGTAATACATGTAGGCTTTAGAATAATTTCTCTTATCTCTCTTAAGACGGAAATAATCCATAGCTTCCTTGTACTGTTCCTGTCGGAAACAAGATTTTCCAAGACCAATATAGGCAAGATCATAGTTTCCATTCTTTTCAAGAACCTTTGACCAGGCTTCAGCTGAACCATCGTAATCACCAGATGAATACAGTTCAGTAGCTTCATAAATCAAGTTACCATATTCCGTTGGAGTAAATACTGTAAGGGAAGCATTCATTGAGTCCAGAACAAACAAGTCTTTACCGATATGTTCAATTGCAGAAGGAGCACGGAAGAAACCATCAATATTTCCACGACCACCGAATGCAAAAAGAAGATATCCCTGGTTGTTATAACCAAAAATACGTCCTCGAGATTCATCACAAGTGATATAAACTTCATCTTCAAGCACGGTAATATCTGTAAAGTGAGCAGGTTCTACAATACCGGCTGCATTACCCCACTGCAAATCACCAATTGGAGGATACTCAGCATTTTTAACAAGAATATCATTTCCTAAGGCATTCAAACGTCTGATTGGTTTTGCTTTGTCAGAACGAAGATCCCACTGATTGAAGGTTTTTAATACACTGTATACAAATCCTTCATGATCAATGTAGGCATTTGAATATTCAGTAGGAACAAAAGATTCCATCTGTGCACGCTGTGCTTTTGTAGAGAAGTACTTTTTCCAGATATATGTTGAGAAATCAAAGTTTGCTTCACTTGCACCATAAAATCCTGTAAAAGTTCCATCATATTCATATTTTAAGAAACCTTTGTTTACGTTTTTTGCAAGAACATAAACACGGCCCTTTGTATCTGCTACAACCTTCTGAGGATAAAAAGTCTTACCTTTTTCGTAGGTAGGATCATCAGGTTCTATAAAAGAAAGAAGATAATTAAGATTTTTATCCAACTTAACAATACGGCCGTTACCTGTATCTGCAATAAAGAAAGAACCATCTTCTTTATTTACAAAAATATCTGATGGATTACTAAAGGTTTCAACAACCTGCCCCTCAGCATTAAAACGATCAATAACACGGCTCAAAGAAACCGTTTTATTTTCGTTATAAACAAGCTCTATAATTCTGTTATTGTCTGTATCAACAAGATACATCAAATTGCCTGCCGCAAACAAACCGGAAGGATTTTTTAAGCCTAAATCAAGGTCCAAATCATCTGCATACAAAACGTGGGAAACTCTATATACGTCAGGAGATTTTTCTACTTCGCCCCAATAGTCGTAAATATATGTATCACCTTTTGCAAATGCGCCTGCACAAAGAGCAGCAAGACAAATAATTGATACTAATAATTTTTTCATTTTTGCCACCATTAATCCTTAAGTCCAGAAGAAGCCATTGTTTCCATAATCTGACTCTGAGAGAAAATAAAGAAAATGATAGGAACTGACATTGTAAATACGATTACAGCCTGTGACTGTCCCATACGGGCAATACCACCAAGCTGAATCTGATCCAATGCATATCTAAGCATTTTTTTACTTTCTGTGTAAATGTACTGTGTCTGAGCATTATTCCATAATCCCTGAATAGAGAAAATTGAAATTGTAAGCCAGGCAGGACGAACATTAGGCATAACCAACTTCCAGAAAATTGTAAACTCTCTGGCACCGTCGATTTTTGCTGCCTCTATCAGTGACATAGGGAAACCTTCCATGAACTGCTTCATAAGGAAGAGACCTAAAGAACCACCGATAGCAGGAAGAACTAAAGACCAGTAAGTATCAACAATGTGGAGACGGCACATAATCAAATAGTTTGGAATACCAGTTACATAACCACTGAACATCAAAGCAACTACTGCAATTCTGAAGAATATGTTTCCACCAGGGAAGTTATATTTTGCAAGAACATAGGCAGCCATTGAAGCAATAATTACATGACCAAGAGTACCAACAAAAGTTACAAATACTGTATTGAATACATAG
>JAILQA010000474.1 GCA_024699205.1 Treponema sp.
AGATCGTCAAGGAATAGCGGATCAATGACTTTGTGTATGTTTTCAATGCTTGTATAATGCATCCCTCCGGCACGGCGCGTTTCAGGGTTTAACGTGCTTTCAAAAACCGCGCCGAAGATAGTTGGAGAAATCCCGCTCCAATCAAAATCTTCGCTGGCATGCTGCAACAGCAAATTCAAAATCTCATCGGTGAAATTCGGAATCTCGATTTTTGCATCCTCGAAAAGTCCACCGTTGACATACGGAAACGCTGCGAGGTCTTTGTCCATGTATGGATCGCGCAGTTCTTCCGGTGTGGCAAGAACTTCAAAGAGATCTATTATCGCCTTCCGGATATTCTTCTCTCTAAAGGTCTTCAGGTAATCGTGAAACATATTGCGCTTTCCGAATATCCCTGAATCTTCGGCATATAAGCAAAAGACGAGACGAACACAAAGCTTGTTCAAGCTTTTCAATGATTCTTCGTTCGTTGGATCTTTATATTGTTTCAAAAGCGCATCGTAAAGTTTCCCGACAATTTCACCAGCCGCAAGAGAGATTTCCATTTCCTTCTTGGCGTCGCGGTTCTGTATGTTTACAAGAAATTGCAGACGGTAATATTCCTTCGGTAAATCCTTTAGTAAAATGATCTCCGGCTCAGCCTGCGGATTCTCCATGTTATAAACACGGAATTCCTCGAAATTACAAGCAATAATCCAGCGAGGGCGCTGAGAGTACGGAAGCTCAGCAGCGTAGCGCTTCGCCTGTTGATATGGCGTCAATGTTGTGCCGTCGCTTTGCTTGATTGCCTTCGAGAGATCTTTCCCGATGCTCTTTTGCTCGATCATGACATGGGTTTCCGGAATCGTCGCATCAATGAAGCTTTTATGCGACAAGTCCACTTGTTCTTCAAAGACAATAAAACTCTCCGGATTCTGTACGCCGTAGACCGTCCGCAGGAGCTCAATCCAAAAGCTATGAGTTTCGCCTTTTTCGTAGCCCCTTCCCTTCCACTTTTCGGAAAAGGCTCTCGCTGCTGCTTTTTGCTCGCTTTCCTTCATGTTGCTTCTCCCTTTTATTTTACTGTTTTTTTACTTGACCGAATCCATTTTTCGCATCCGTCCAGATCGTTTTACAGTTTTTCATGAGCGCAGCATGAAAAATATCAGGATCGTCGTCTATGACGATACACCGTTCTTGCTCCATCTGATGCGCAACGATAAAATCATTAATCTCCTGCGCCCGATCCCCGTCTTCCCTGTTTAAAGTCTTCCCGACAATGCGAATCCCATGAAAAGCCAAAGAATCGATAAGCGTTTGGATCTGCGGCGTATGCTTCCCTGCCGGATCGAAACCATTCTTCCAGGACGATGTGAGGATAACGCGCACGTTCCCTTGTAAAGCCTTAGCGTATTCCGCAAAGCGGGATACGCATTTTTTATCAAGCTGGTACATTCGTGTCCATTGATTCGAAGTGTTTAAAACGCCGTCAATATCGAGGAAAATATAAATTTTCCCCTCCGAATTCGTATTATAAAAATCCGGATCAGTGCGTGAAATCATAGGTTTTCCTTGTTTCGTATACTTTGTATTTTTTTCAGCCAGTTGTGAAAACTCCTTAAAATGGGTTTTAAAAATATTTTCCATAATATTACCCTCTGGATCAATCAATCATATTTTTTGAATGTTTCAATGAGATGATTTGCACGTTTTTGAATAAAAACCTCTAAATCTTTAAAATAATCCGCGGAACAATCAAAGACGTCAACCGGTTGAAAATGAAAATTTTTTAATTTGGAAAGCATAGGAATATGCCGGCTTTTCATAAACCGGTGTGCTTGTTCATCAAATGAAATCTGAAATTGACTTTTAAGCGTGGAAATATAAGCATCAGGATTTTTAAGATCGACACGAGCGCCCCCGACAAGCAAACTATTACCATGATCGTACAGAGGCGCCGGACAAAGGATTTCTCCAGTATTCGTATCGAACAACATGCCAAAGTTATTCATATGCCGATCTGTATTAATGATGAGACTATCGAAGACCATCATATCTTCAAATGCTTCCTTGCCGTAAAGTGTCGCATATTGAAGCTGATTTCCATAATCTGATAAATTATAATCACTTACAGGAATTCCATGTAAAGCAGCATAAGTATAAAAGTAAAGCAACCCACGATCCTTATTTGTAAAAGCTTTACAAATAACGGCCAACTCTTCTTCTCCATCATAGTGCTTAAAATATTCAAGATTATATTTTGTATGATAAAGCCCCATTGTATCCGCAATCTGCGAAGCAAGAAATTCGGAAATTACATCAGTCCGACCGTGCCGATCGGGATGATCATATAGCTGCGCAGCGCCCTTGATAAGAAAAATTCCATCGTCACGCTTTGACCAGCACTTTTTTTGAGCACCGTCAGTAGTAAATTCTGGAGAAGAAATAACGCCGGATAATTTTTTTGAATACCCGGCAAATGCGATATGAGCAAGAATATCGTTGAATGAATTCTCATAAAGGTTACAATCATGCCAAGTCAGCGGTTTATCCAAGCAATTAACCCAAAATGTATCCTTAACAGACAAAGAATGCGTGATATTTAAAAAAATTATAGGATTCTCGGAATTCTCAAAAGACGCCAATATTCTATTGACGTTCTGCCGGTTATTTGGAGCTTTTCTGTTATGGATCCAGTTCATTAAAGATTCATTGGTAATTTCCGTAAGATTCTTCGGAAATATATAAGCAAAATCAGAATGAATTTTTTGAATATCGCAATGAATCTTATTAAAAACAATACCATCTGTTTGAACTGGGTCTGATTCTAAATTAAATTCAATCAAGACAGTATCTTTGTTTTGCAATGCATACCGCATATTATTTAATCCTTATTTATTTAACAGTTTATTAGTTTATTTTTTTGTTAATTTATTAGTTTAACTATCAAATAATTAGTTTATTTGTTTAATAATTTATTAGATTATTATTTAATTTTTCTATTATTTTATTATTATAATAATCTATTAGTAATTTTTTTCCAACTTTCTTAATGTTTCCTGTATTTCTTCCGGATATTTTGTAATATCAAGGCTCCAGTCTTTTTCCTCTTTGCTTTCACTGGTTATATCTTCTTCTAACGGTTTCCTTGCTTCTTCCCACATTATTTCATGATGTAGCCTTGTTCTTTCTTCAATTTTTTTACTTTTCTCTTTTTCCTTTTTTTCCATTTCTCTTGCATTTCCAGCTTTGATATTATTAACAATCGCGCCGGGTCCTGCGTTTTCTTTTATTCCTTTTTCAACATCTTTGATAATATATTTCGGTTCCTCTATCTCTAAAAGCTTTTTAGCAACAGGGCTATTTATACCGGCATTTAACAATGCAGTATACGCTTTTTGCTTTTCCTGATCCATTTCTTCTTCTATCTTCACATCAATGACTTTGTTTTCGTCGATTTTTGTATCATTATCATTGTAACCTTCTTTGAATTTCATTATGAACTTATATCCTATAACTTTTCGACCTTCTTTTATATTTTCATATTTTAATTCATATCTCGTTTTTGCATTAATTTCATTGACGGCCTGATTGATTACGATGCGCCGGAAATTATCATTTCTTCCTTCATATCCGCCTTTCGTAAGTACATTTTTTAAAAAATCTATAGAATAATCAGCATAGATTTCATCGTGATCCTTAAAATGTCCAGCTTTCATTTGCATTAATTCCATTAACCGTACAGAATGTACTAATGAAAGATTGAATATTTCTTTTAATTTATAAGAAGAAAAATTAGTTTGTCTTACGAGTTCGATTAAATCTTTTTTCCACTCAGAATTAAATTTGAACCGGAGACCAACATTTTTCTTGTAACCAATATATGCATAAAGTGGCACGGCATCATCCCATCCGTCCTCCGTTTTTCTTTGCAAATAACTTTTAATCGTCTCATTTACATTATCTTCGACTGCATTTTTAATGAGCGTACTGGCGTCGTATCCAAAGTATTCAATCAGCTTATTATACGGTATGATCACTTCATGAAATTCTGTGTCATACTCCCCTTCTTGTTCGTCTTTGATATGAGGCCGAATATTGGCAAGTCCTATCTTAAAGATTTTTTCGCCAAAAATACTCATTCGTCTTTTTGCCTCGAATAACGGATTGCTCATAAATACTCGTTTTTCCATCAACTTATTGTTTTCCATATAGCTGCCTCCTTTTTCTATTATTTTACACTATAAACTAATTTAGTCAATAGTTTTTTAGTTTTTTTCACCCGTAAATTTGTAGTTTTTTGTTATGAATAACTTTTTTTATAGAATCATATATCGTTATTTTTTTTATAGTGATATCCCTTTTATTTCTTTACATCCAGACTGGTTTTATGCTGCTCTCTTTTTATAACCCGTAAATTTGTAGTTAGTTTAACCTTTATTTTATTTGGCTTCTATAAGCCGCCCCGTAAATCTGTAGTTAGTTAAAAATACAACCCGTAAATTTATAGTTAGTTAGAAATATAACCCGTAAATTTGTAGTGTTTTAGTTATGTATAACATTCTTCCTTTTATAAATTTGTCCGTAAACCTGTAGTTAGTTATGTGTAACTTTTTCCCTTTTAAACTATTTTCCTGTTCCACTGGAATTAATAACCCGTAAATCTGTAGTGTTTTAAATCCTTGATTTATTTGACCTCTATAGGCCGACCCGTAAATTTGTAGTGTTTTAGAAAATAACCCGTAGATTTGTAGTTAGTTAAAAAGTCAGACCCGTAGATTTGTAGTTTTTTATCCGTAAATCTGTAGTTTTTTCGACCATGAATTCCGTAAATCTGTAGTGTTTTACCCGTAAATTTGTAGTGTTTTAAATTCTGAATCCCTTGCGGCACAAGGCTTCCAGCCCTCCTAATATTATAATACTATGGTATAAATATATATATAACACCACCAGTGCTTACGGTTATTCCATACCTGAAAGCTATCTTTTTTGGTGGTTTTCTTTTTTACTTTCTGCGAGCCTCGTAAACCGATTTTTTTTCGTTTTTGGGTATTGATGTATCATTTACTTCTTTTCGTCGCTCTATGGCCACTTTTTGCTCGTTATTTTTATATCGTTTTTTTACACCGGTTCAGTGCTTTCTTTTTCCTCTTCTTTCTTCCATGTTTCTTTGGATCTTCCGGATATTCCTTAAACAATATTCCAGTATCGTCGTGCTCATATTTGAACTTCCGAATATTCCTGTAGGAATAATTCAGTGTTTTCAAGGGGTTTGTCGTGCTCATATTTGAACTTCCGGATATTCCTGTGGGAATACTTTAGTATTTTCGCGGGTTTTCTCTTCTTTTTAGGTTTATTTCTCTTGTTTATCAAGGGTTTCTGTGTTTCAGTATCTTCATTCCTTTTCTCTTCCTCTGTCTTTTCTTTATCTTTTGGATCCGCTGCATGTTTTTAGTCAACTTTATCCTTCTTTTTTTGGTTTGCGTTTTTCTTTTCCGTTATCTTTATTTTTCTTCTTTGGTTGACAATTTTTTTTCGGATCTTTATTGTTTTCCGGATTTTCT
>JAILQA010000493.1 GCA_024699205.1 Treponema sp.
GAGTTATAAAAAATCATATTCTTGATTATCTCTTTTGGGAATGTACTCTCAGATGCAATTTAAACTGTCTTCATTGTGGCAGCGACTGTCTTAAACAATCCCAAATCCCGGATATGCCGGCAGAAGATTTTATTAAAGTTCTTGATGACATTAAAGCTAACAATCCAGCAAAAAGAATGACAGTCTGTATAACCGGTGGCGAACCTCTCTTACGCAATGATTTAGAAAAAGTTGGCTTTGAAATCGTAAAAAGGGGCTATAACTGGGGAATTGTAACCAACGGAATGCTTCTAACTCCAGAAAGATTTATTTCTCTAATAAATGCCGGAATGACTTCCATTAGCTTTAGTATTGATGGCTTTGAAAAAGAACACACTTATCTGCGGGTAAACCCTCAGTCATACAAACACGTTTGTAAAGCAATACAAATCGCGGTGGCTTTTCAGCAAAAGTACGGTAACCGCCTTGTTTTTGATGTTATAACCTGTGCAAACAGACAAAATCTGGATATTCTGCCCCAACTTCGGGATGATTTAATTGAACGCGGAGTAAAGCACTGGCGTATTTTTTCAATTTTCCCAGAAGGTCGTGCAGGACAAAATGATTTATCCCTCACAAAAGAAGAATACAAAAAGCTTATGGATTTTATTGTAGAAACTCGCCAGTACAAAAATCAAAAAGGCCGTTCCATCCACTTGAATTATTCCTGTGAAGGCTGGCTTGGAAAATACGAACTAAAAGCCCGTGATTATTTCTTCTTTTGCCGTGGCGGAATCAACGTCGGCTCTGTTATGTGCGACGGTTCAATCGGAGCCTGTCTGAGCGTACGCGGAAAAGATTTTATTCAGGGAAGCATTTATCACAAGGAAAATGGACAGGCCAGCATCAGTTTTATGGATGTCTGGAATACAAAGTTCCAGAATATGAGAGAGCGCGAATGGGCAAAAATTGGAAAATGCAAAAAGTGCAGACAGTGGAAAAATTGTCTGGGAAACGGACTTCATCTTCATCACAGTATGGAGTGTGAACCTGCCCATTGCAATTACGAGCTTTTGAATAAATAAAAGAAATAGTATAAAATCAAGAAAATCAAATATCAGGAAGAAATATGAAAGATTTTTACGAAGATAACTTTTCTGTAAGTGGAATATACGGCTCTGGAATGGTTTTACAGAGAAACACCAAAAATTGCATTTTTGGCAAAGGTGCATTGAGCAATGGAAAACCCTGCAAAGTCACTTTAGATTTTTGTGGCAAAAACTACAGCACACTCGCTGATGAACAGGGAAAGTGGAAAATTGAATACCCGACAGGGGAAGCTGGCGGTCCATATAAAATGGAATTACAATCCGCCGGAAAATCTATTGTTTTTGAAGATGTCTGGGTTGGTGAAGTTTGGGTAAACTCAGGACAGTCAAACGCCCAACTTACAATGGAACGACTAAAATACAGTTATCCTCAGGAGCTTGAGCTTCCAGAAAATCCTCACATAAGAATGATTACAATTCCAATCACCTATTCTTTTGACGGAGAAAAGGATTCAATTCCGAATCCAGAATGGAAAGTTGCTTCACCAGAAACCTTATGCAGTTTTAGCGGTACAGCTTACTTTTTTGCAAAAAAACTTGCGACAGAACTCAAAGTTCCTCTTGGAATTATAAATACAAGTCAGGGCGGTTCACCAATTTATGCCTGGATGAACGATTCGTCCTTCAAAGAATTGGGCAGAAAAGATTACCTTGACCGCATTGATTTTTGGAAAAAAGCTTCTAATATCGAGGAAAACAAAGCAAAAGTTCTTGCAGCCCAACAAAAGTGGGATAAAAATCTTTATGCAGGAGACAAAGGCCTTTTAGAGCACTGGGAAAAACTGAGTCTTGAAGAAGTCAAAAATAAACAGAAGGCTTCAAACTGCAAATGTTGCGGAAGCTTTGATATTCCCGGTGATTTTACTCTGCTTGGAAAGGACGGCGGTGCAGTCTGGTTTAAAAAGACCTTTGAGCTGACACAAAATCAGCTGGAAATTCTTGAAAAAAATGGAGCCCGAATCTGGTTCGGTACAATTCAGGATGCCGACACAATCTGGATAAATGGAAACTATTGCGGTTCAACTGGTTATACCTATCCACCACGACGTTATCCAATTCCTGCAAATACACTGAAAGTCGGAATAAATGAAGTTACGGTTAGAGTTCAGAAAAACGGTCCTGGAGCAATCAGATTTTTCCAGGAAAAACCATATTTTATTTTCAGTAATAATGTTTACGTGCATCCAGTTGCTTACAGAAATGTTGAAGTGCCTCAAAATATAAACGATATAAACACGGCACCAACTTCCCAGGGGGTAAAAATTGATTTGTCCGGTCAGTGGGATTATTTTATTGCCTACCAGTCGGAAGCACGCCCTGGAGAATTGTTCTTTGAATGGGAACCATCTGCGCTTTATAATTCCATGCTTGCACCATGTTTTAATTATGCGGTTGCAGGTGCTTTATGGTATCAGGGAGAATCAAATGCCGGCGAATCCGCTGATTACAAGGCTCTTTTGTGCAAGATGATTGAACTCTGGCGAAAAAAGTTCCTTTATGCCCCTGAAAATATGCCTTTTGTAATAATGCAGCTTCCAAACTGGGCAGAAGGTTATAAAGAGGAAAAAGACTGGCACTTCGGTGACTGGCCGGCAATGAGAGAAGCGGTAATTCAAACTGCTAAAGAAGTCAAAAATACAGCCAGCGTTTGTATGATTGATGCCGGGGAATGGAATGATTTGCACCCGGAAAAGAAGCTTACCGGTGGAACTCGCGCCGCAATCCAGGCCCTCCGCCTCGTCTATTCCCGTCCCTACGATGCGGCGCCGCAAGTCGCTCTCATCGCTAAAAACGCCTGTCCTTCTGTCGCTCCTAACGTTGCTCCTAACGTTGCAACATCCGCAAGCCCTTCCACCCGTACTCCAGTTGCATCATCCGCCCAAATCTCATTTACAGTCAAATTCAACTGCGGCACTTCTTCTTTGGTTGCATTCAAAGTCAACGGCGAACGTGCAGATTTTTCTACCCAAGACCAAAAAGTCTATGGCTTTGAGTTTTTGACAAAAAATAACAAGGTAATTCCTGCCGAAGCAAGATTGATTTCTGATAACGAGGTTGAAGTTTATATAAAACAGGACCAGGACGGGCTCAACGCTGAAGACGCTCTAGTACCTACAAAGGCTGACGAACTTTTAGAAATACGCTATCTCTGGTCCAGCAACCCCTGGATAGTAAATCTTTACTCATCCCAGGGACTGCCAGCTGAACCATTCAGAAGCTATTCCCTTCCGTCCCAGCAGTAAGTACAGAGACAATCATGGTCAATGCCAACGCTATCCAGCATATCATCAAGGCGGTGATAGCGTAAGGTTGTAAAGTGCAGCTGCTTTCTGATTTCCTCAAGCATGCGCTCGTATTCTGGAGTATCAGGATTGCAGTATTTCTGCAGGGTTTCAGGACTTACATTATCGCCTTCAAACTGCTTGATAATTCGGCGGGTAATCAAATCCATTTCTGATTTAGAGCGGGAAAAGTTCAGATATTTACAGCCAAACATAATTGGCGGGCAAGCAGGACGAACATGAACTTCCTTTGCACCAGATTTATACAAAAAGTCGGTTGTTTCTCTAAGCTGAGTTCCGCGAACAATTGAATCATCAATCAAAAGGATTTTTTTGCCCTTGATAAGCGGAGGAACAGGAATCAACTTCATGTGGGCAATCAAATTACGCTGAGACTGATTTGTCGGCATAAAAGAACGTGGCCAGGTCGGTGTATATTTAATAAATGGTCTTGTAAAAGGAATACCAGATTCATTTGCATAACCAACTGCATGAGCAGTACCACTGTCTGGAACTCCGGCAACTGCATCCGGCTGAACAGAGCCCTTATCACGCATTGCAAGATATTTTCCGCAGTTATAGCGCATGGTTTCTACATTCACGCCTTCATAACTTGCTGTCGGATATCCATAGTAAATCCAAAGGAAAGTACAGATTTTCATCTTTTTCTGTGGCTTCTGAATCACTTCGTAACCATCAGCTGTCAAAAAGTCAATTTCAGCAGGTCCAAGCTCATGATAATCAGAATAACCAAGATTTACATAAGCAAAGTTTTCAAAAGAAACACAGGTTGCCCCTTCTTTTTTACCAATCTGCAGCGGAGTGCGTCCCATTTTATCACGGGCAGCATAAATACCTTCCGTTGTCATAATCAGCATGGACATTGAGCCCTTTACTTTTTCCTGAACGTTTTTTATACCTTCTACAATAGTAGATTTCTGATTTATAAGGGCAATTATAAGCTCAGTCTGATTGATTTCACCACCGCTCATTTCAAGGAAGTGAGTTTCGCGGGTCTCAAGAATCTCTTTTACAAGTTCATCTTTATTGCCAACAATACCTACCGTAGTAATTGCAAACTTTCCAAGATGAGAATTAACCAGAAGAGGCTGAGGTTCATAATCACTGATACAGCCAATTCCGATTTTTCCGTGCAATTCATTTATATCGTTTTCAAACTTTGTGCGGAAAGGTGAGTTCTGAATATTATGAATTGAACGTTCGAACATTCCGTTATCATTTAAAACTGCCAGACCACCGCGGCGTGTTCCCAAATGTGAATGATAGTCTACGCTAAAAAATAAATCCAGCGAACAATCCTGATGAGAAACAACTCCAAATACACCACCCATAAGAAACTTCCTTATAAACTAATGATTTTGACTCAGTATAATATATTATTTGATTTTATTCTGTCTGTCCTGCAAAGGAATAAAAGGACGCTCCGGTGAAACATTTTTATAAGCAGGACGATAGATTTTACCACCGCAGACAATCTCTTCTATTCTGTGAGCCGACCAACCTGCAATACGTGAAATTGCAAAAATTGGTGTGAACAATTCTCTTGGAATATTGAGCATAGTATAAACAAAACCAGAATATAAGTCGACATTTGCACAAACCCGCTCAGCAGAAGGATGTCGTTCCTGAATGATTTTTGGAGCCAGACGTTCAATAAGATTGTAAAGCTCAAACTCTTCAAGACAACCTTTTTCTTTTGCAAGTTCCTTTGCCTTTGCCTTTAACAAAACAGCACGAGGATCGCTGATTGTATAAACTGCATGACCAATTCCGTATACTTTTCCTGTATGATCAAAAGCTTCTTTATCTACAATTTTATGAAGATAAGCGGCAACTTCATTTTCGTTTGTCCAATCCTTTACGTTGGCTTTTATTTCATCCATCATTTCTACAACGCGGATATTCGCACCACCATGGCGGCGACCTTTTAAAGAACCAACCGCAGCAGCCATTGCAGAATATGTATCTGTATCAGCTGAAGAAACTACATGAACGGTCAAAGAAGAGTTGTTACCACCACCATGTTCTGCATGAATGATAAGGGCAAGATCCAAAGTTTCGGCTTCGAGCTGAGTATAAGATTTATCCGGACGAATTAATCTTAAAAAGTTTTCTGCTGTAGAGAGATTTGGTTTTGGATTATGAATGTACATACTCTTGTCATCGTAGTAACGGCGTTTAGCCTGATAACCATAAGCTGCAAGAGTAGAAAAACGTGCAATCAACTGAACGCACTGGCGGATTACATTTCCAACTTCTCGTCCTTCAGGATTATCATCATAAGAATAGCTTGCAAGAACACCACGTGCCATCTTATTCATAATATCGTTTGAAGGAGCCTTCATAATCATGTCTTCTGTAAAGTTAGGAGGAAGTACACGGCATTCACCAAGATAATCAGAAAAATGCTCCAGCTGTGATTGAGTAGGAAGTTCACCAAAAAGAAGAAGGAAGGCGCACTGTTCATAACCAAACTGCTTGTTTTTTTCTGCATCTTTAATCAAATCTTCAACATTATAACCGCGGTAAATCAATCTTCCTGGAACTGCAATTTTTTTGCCGTCCTGAATCTCATAACCAACTACATCACCAATACGAGTAAGACCAACCAAAACACCAGTTCCATTCGCATTACGCAAACCACGTTTTACATCATATTTCTGATATAAGCCGGTATCGATTGGGTCATTGTGAATGGCAATTTTCTCCAGTTTCTTTAAGATGCTGTTTCTCTCTGTTTGTGTCATTGAATCCTCCGTTCTTTTAAGAATAAAAGTTATAAGCGGCAGAAAAAATTGCATAAGATTTGCATAGAAAATGCATAAATATACAATTATCCTTTAATAATATTAAATAATTATACAAATATTTAAAAAATATACAATACGATACGAGCCTGATGTATTC
>JAILQA010000003.1 GCA_024699205.1 Treponema sp.
GGACAACAAGCTACACAAGTTCCGCATAAAGTACATTTGTTGGAGTCTGTTACAATAAAATCCTTTTTGCCTTCACTTACACAGATATTTGCACCGAAAACATCACAATTTGTAATACACTTATTACAGGCAATGCATTTCTGATTTGTAAAAATAATACCGTTATTAAAACGTCCCATAAAAACTCCAGTAACTAATATGTTATTATAACAGAGATTTTTCATTTTTTCCAATTTTATTGTGATTTATTGATAAATATTGTAAAATTAAAGATATGATTTGTAACAAAAATCTTGTAGCCTTTACAGGCGGTGGAACTGGTGGTCATATTTATCCAGGACTTGCCGTTGCAGAACAGTTAAAAAAATCTTCCAGCGAGCATGGACAGACCTTGACTATTGCATGGATAGGCAATTCTAAGGGGATGGACAAAAAAATCATTGAAAATGCAAGTGGCTCTGATGGAAAAAAGATAGCTGATTCCTTTTATGGCATTCCTTCCGGTAAATTGCGCCGTTATTTTTCCCTGCAGAACTTTTCAGATATTTTTAAGATTATTGCTGCTTATTTTTCGGCCAGAAGAATATTACGTAAATTAAAACCCGCAGCCTTGTTTTCTAAAGGTGGATTTGTAAGCGTTCCTCCTTGTTTAGCTGCAAAACATCTGCATATTCCTGTTTTTACCCATGAATGTGATTTTACTCTTGGTCTTGCAAATCGTATAAATTTTAAATCTGCTGATACAATGTTTGTTTCCTATGAAGAAACAAAAAATAAGTTTTCTGAAGAAGCTCAAAAAAGAATCCTTGTTACCGGAAATCCTGTTCGGGATGCTTTTTATGACACAAATCCTCAGAAAGGACTGGATTTTTTACAGATAAATGAGTCAGCTGAAAAGCGTAAGCCTATTCTTCTTGTTTTAGGCGGAAGCTCAGGTGCAAAACAGATAAACGATTTGATTGTAGAAAATCTGGATTGGCTTTGCCAAAATTATATTGTCGTTCATCAAACTGGTCTTGTTAATTCTGATGAATCTCTTTCAAAAGAACTCAAGGCAAAATATGGCGAAAACTACAAGCCTTATTCTTTTATTTATGAACAAATGCCTGATGTCCTTGCTGCTGCTGACCTTATTTTATCAAGAGCTGGTGCCAATTCTATCTGGGAAGCTGCCGTTCTTTATAAGCCTATGCTTTTAATTCCTCTTTGCGGAAGCGGAACAAGAGGTGACCAGGTTGATAACGCAAAGTTTTTTGAAGAAAAAGGAGCAGCGCTTGTACTTCTTGGACAGGATGCTAATTCAGAAAACTTAAAACAATCACTTACAAAAATGCTTGAACCTGACTTTAGACAAGCAATGAAAGAAAAATTATGCAATATTTCGGGAGGCCAAAAGCCTTCAAAGCAAATTGCAGAATATATTTTAAATAACATTTGGAGGACAGAGTAAAATGTCATTGGGTATTATCGATTACGTATTTTTAGGAATTATCTTTTTATTTGCAATTGTGGCTGCAATAAAAGGCTTTGTTAAGGCTATTTTTGGCAAACTCTGCTGGATTATCGGTATTCTTGGAGCCTTCTTACTTTTTGGATATCTTTCTCCTGTAATGCAGAATTACATAAGCAATCCAACCCTGGCTTCGATTGTTTCTTTTGCAATTTTATTTATTGTAGTTTTTGTAGTCATCAAAATTATTGAAGTAATTATTTCTAAAATCTTCTCTGGTGAAATCCTCAAGGGGCTTGATAAGGCTCTCGGTTTTCTCTTTGGAATTGCAGAAGGCTTTGCTGTTGTATTTGCTCTTGTATTTATTCTTACTCAGCAGCCTTGGTTTGATGTTTCTGAAATAACTGCAAACAGTGCAATCTGTTCCTGGCTTGCTCCATTTGCTTCTCAGACACAAAAGATGATTAAGGAAGCCGCTTAATGTTTGAAAACCTTGTAAGTCAGAAAGCCTCACAGTATATTATTTCCGATATTAAAAACGGAACTTTTCCGCGTGCAGTTCTTTTTTCGGGTAATTCCTGCAGCGGAAAATTAACAGCCGCACTTGAAGTTTCCAGAGTTCTTTCCTGTCAGCAAAAAACAGGGGAGTGGAACTGCCAGTGTCCTTCCTGTCTCAGGCAAAAATCACTTACAAGTACAAATGTTCTCCTGCTTGGTCCTCGTGACTGCTTTTTAGAAATTCAGGCCGCAAGAGAAACATTTCTTAATGCCTATAAAAATAATTCTTCTTATATTGTTGCTGCCAGGTATTTGTATTTGCGCAGTATCCGTAAACTTACTTTAAGGTTCAGCAGTATTCTCTATCAGGGAGATAAAAATCTTTCTAAAATTGGTGCCCAGATTCAGGAATTAAATGAATATCTGGAGCAGCTGGATTTTCCTCATGAATTTCCACCTTACGAAGATACAGAAAAGCTTTGTGAAAAAATAAACGAAAACGCCCTCAAGCTGGAAAGTGATTATTTTTATAAATCAATTCCAATCAGCCAGATAAGAAATATGGAAGAATGGGCTTATATAAAATCAGAAGAAGGCAAAAAGACCATAATTATAGAAAATGCTGATTCTATGCCAACTGGAGTAAGAAATGCTCTGTTAAAAATACTTGAAGAGCCTCCTGCAGACTGTCTTTTTATCCTGCTGACAACCCGTCGTAATGCTGTCATGCCGACAATTCTTTCACGGGTTAGAACTTATACTTTTTCTGACCGTACTCTTGATAAACAGATTGAAGTTATTCAGCGCGTTTTCCATAAGGATAATTTTAATAGTACAATTTCTGATTTTCTTTTAAGTTACCTGCCTGTTCCAATCAATGAATTAAAAAAGCAGGCAGATGATTTTATGTATGAATTAACTCATGGTTCAATTCCAAATACAGCTGAGCTTATAAAAAAATGCGATAAGTTTGTCCCAAAGATTGAACTTAAAATCTTTTTGAGCGAAATTGCTATCTGTAAATCGCGACTCCTGCATAGTCCAGAGGGCTGTCTTGCTTCTTCTGAATTAATAAAAGCTGTTCAGGAAAGCTGGGAAAATGTTAATTTATATAATCAGCCTGTTCAATCTGCACTTGAAAATCTTATACGTGAAATAAGCCGAATAAATCAGACTTATGATAAAATAATTACAAAAGCACTAAGTTCTTAACATCTTAAAGGCATTTACCTGCCAGATTAGAGGTGAAAATATGCGTAGTTATGCCAAAAGACTTTCTCAAAAGGTAGAAAAACTTTCAAAAGAGCAGCTTATTGACTTGCTTGAAAAAATTGTAGACGAAAACGAATCTCTCAATTCAATTCTTGAATCTCTTTCGTCCGGACTTATGATTGTTGATAATAATTTTATTCTTCAGCAGAGTAATACAATTCTTGAAAGCCGACTAACCTTCAAAAATCATAACGAAGATAAAAAAACGCTTCCTGTCTGGGATTTGCTGGAAGACGAAGAAATTGCCGCATATTTTAAAAAATGTGCCGAAAAAGAAATAACCAACAGTTCTGATGAGTTTACAACTGTTACTTCCGGCGGTTCTGTACGATTTTTAACAATCACAATGCTTCCTTTTATGCATAATAATATCCTTTCCGGTCGTATTTTTGTTATTCAGGATATAACTGAATCAAAAAATCAGGAAGTTCTGCTTCACCGTATGGAAAATCTTGCAAATTTAACAAATCTTGCGGCTGGAATGGCTCATGAAATAAAAAATCCTCTTGGTGCAATTTCTATTCATATTCAATTGATTCAAAAAGCATTGGAAAAGGCTCGTTCAAATAATGATATTCTTCCTCCTAAAAAGTTTGTAGAAGATCATATTGATGTTGTAAATGATGAAATTGACCATTTAAACAAGCTGGTCATGGATTTTTTAATGGCAGTCCGTCCCGTTAAATCTACTTTAGAGTTAAAAGATCCAGTAAAAGTTATTTCGCCAATAATTGATTTTATTAAGCCTGAGTTTAAGAAAGACAATATAAAAGTCGAGCTAAAAAAGCCAGAAAACGGTCGTAGAATTATGCTTGATGAAAAATTATTCCGTGAAGCACTCATGAATCTTGCACAAAATGCACTTTCAGCAATAAAAACTAAGATAGAAAAAGGCTTTCCTGACGGAACCTTTCTTATTGAATG
>JAILQA010000014.1 GCA_024699205.1 Treponema sp.
GGATCTTCCGAAAAATATTCAAAATTACGTCCGCAAAGGGGAGAGCGTTTTATGTTTAGACCACAGCCCAGCATTATGTGAATATTTTCTGCCAGTGCTTCTGCTGCTATAGCCTGTCCTAATTTTGTAAGGGATTTTTTATTCCAGGAAGAAGCAATACAACTTGCTGTAGGGAAGCAGGTTGCAATATTGCTTTTATTTAAGTCTGCATAACTTTCAGATTCCTGTTTTCTAAGTCCGTGGGGACCGTCACTCATTACAATTTCCGGAATCTTTCCGTTTGCAGTGTAGGTTTTCCAACTGCCAACACCATTAAATAATCTGATTTTTTCCTTCAAGTCCATACATTCTAGTATAAATCAAAAAAGGCAGTTCCAAAAGGAAAAAATAAATCCAATTGCAAAAAGGTAAAAAAAAATAATTGCAAGTGAATACATACACTGTCAATAAAACTTACTCCCGTACAGCGTCCCTAAAAAGTCACGGTACTGCGGTGTCCTATGGACCATTACATTTGTGCGCAAGCGCTTCTATTTATTTTGTGTCCTCGTAAGTGACTTTTTAATTCCGCTGTACTCGCGTAAGTTTTATTGACATTCGTATATACCAACGTACATTTTTACTTTTTTCTGCCTTTTTGTCATGGAATTTCGCATTATAATGTGTATACAGGTAAAACAGATGGACGGGAGCGGGATTGGGGATAAAAACTACATCTTGGCGTGCGAGCGTAGCGAGTCAGATACCTTATACGCCAAGCCGTAGTTTTTATACACGATTTCGCGGTAGTCCATCTGTTTTTCAATGTATGTACCAATTTATAATACGGAAACCTTGGAAAATTAGCTATTCAAAAAGTTCTTTGATTTCGTCAGCGTATTTTTCAGCAATCTTATAGCGCATCATTTCCTGTTTTGCAGAAAGCTCTTCGCCAACTTTAAAGCTGTTTGGAATCAAAGCAATTTTGTTGATTCTTTCGCAAGGTCTAAAGCCGTTTGAAATACTTATTTTTTTGCCGATTTCTTCATTGAAGAGATTTACAATTGCATCTGTAGAAAGGAGACCTTCATAATCAGATGTGTCCAATCCCTTTGTTTTTGCATATTCTTCAACTGCATCTTTTGAAGGAACAATCAAGGCACCAAGTGCTTTTTTGTCCTGACCTACAACCATAACGCTTTCAATTAAGTCGCTTGTGCAGAGCTCGCTTTCAAGAACAGTTGGTTCAATGTTTTCTCCACCAAGAAGAACGATTGTATCTTTTGCACGACCTGTAATCTTTAATTCGTGGTCGTAAGTCATAATTCCGATATCACCAGTATTGAAGAAGCCGTCCTTGTCGATTGCTTTTTCTGTCAAATCTGGGCGTTTGTAATAACCCTTCATCAGCTGAGAACCTTTTACAAGAATCATTCCCTGTTTTCCCGGTCCTAAATCTTCAGTTCCTGTAATTACGCCGTTTTCTTCTGGAACAATCTTAACTTCCCAGGTAGGGAAAATAACTCCTACGCAGCCTGGACGTGGATGTTTGTAGTATCTGAAGGAAATAACCGGCGAAGTTTCTGTTAGACCGTAGCCTTCCAAAAGATTTAAGCCGATTGCGCGGTAGAAATTGTCTGTTGATTTCTGCAAGGCACCACCACCGGAAATTGCAATGCGTAGGTTTCCACCAAAGGCAGCACGGATTTTTTTGAATACGAGCAAATCTCCCAATTTATGAAGAGGCCAGAATAAAATCCATGGAATAAATCCTAAGATTGCATCCAAAAGACGGCTGCGTTTTTTGAACTGGCATACATTTCCGAATACCATATCGCGGAAGTTTGCATAGAGGGTTCCGCATTTTACAAAGAAACGGAATATTTTGAGGGTTGCTCCGCCTGTTTTTACCATTTTTTTGTTTACACCGGCTGCAAGTGCTTCCCAAAGACGAGGTACACCGCAAATCCAGTCTGGACGGATAACTGTAATGTCTTTTAATAAAACAGAAGCAACTGGTTTTGAATAAGCAAGTCCGCAGGTAAAATAAAGGGCAACATACTGAATAAAGCGTTCAAAAATGTGCCATACAGGAAGAATTGTCATCCACCAGTCATTTGGTTTACAGGTAATGAAGTTTTTAAGGGTACTGAGTTGAGACATAAAGTTATTGTTTGTAATCATTGCACCTTTTGGAGTACCTGTTGTTCCAGATGTAAAGATGATTGTTGCAACATCATCCGGCTGAGATTTTTCCATTTCGGCTTCGATTTCTGCTTTAAGGGCAGCTGGATTTGCTGCATAAAGTTTTTCACCTTCTGCAAGGAGGTCTTCAAAGAAGATAACCTTGATTTTTGTATCTTTATATACTTCTGCTTCTTTTTCTGTTGGTTTGTCAAAAAGAATTGCTGTTTTTAAGGCAGGTACTTCGGCTTCATTTTCAAGGATTTTTGCAAGCTGGCGGACATTTTCAAAAATACCACATTCACAGTCTGCAAAAGAAATAATAAAGCGAAGTTCTTTTCCTAAAGAGTCGCAGCCACGTGGTACATCTGCACCACCAAGTGCCTGAATTGCAATATCAGAAATAAGCCATTCACGACGGTTATCGGAAATAAGTGCAACATTAGATTCTCTGTGGATTCCAAGAGTACGGAAAGCCAGAGCCAGAGCTATGATTTTTTCGTAAGTTTCTGCATAAGAATAATAAACAAAGTTTCCGTTTTTATCTTTCTGTGCCTGGATTTTTACGTCCGGGTATTGAGCAACGCGAGCTTTAAGCATGAGAGGAACAGTTTTTTCTACATGCGGATCAAGTTTAAATTGTTTCATTGGATTTCTCCTAAATATTGATTCCAAATTATTTTATTTGTTTGTTTGTCTGACATTATCACAAAAAATGTCAAATAGCAATAGGATTTTCTTATTTTTACGTTAAACATTTTGAGTAAATGCGTTTGTTATTATAGGAAAAATGCATTATAATTATTGACAGTTTTTTTATGAGAGGTGTAAAAACTATGAAAAAAAATCTACTGATTATTGCGGCTATTTCTATGGTTGCAGTTTTGACAAGTTGCGGCGGTTCTAAAGAACCTGTTGTAAAGATTGGTGTTTACGAGCCTGCTTCCGGTGATAATGGTGCCGGTGGAAAACAGGAAACTCTTGGTATTCAGTATGCTAATTCTATTACTCCTAAAGTAGAAATTGCAGGAAAAGAATACAAGGTTCAGCTCGAAATCGTTGATAACGAATCTTCTAATGATAAGGCTGTAACAGCAGCTTCTGAACTTATCAACAAAGGCGTTTCAATCGTTCTTGGTTCTTATGGTTCAGGTGTTTCTATTGCTGCTTCTGATAC
>JAILQA010000265.1 GCA_024699205.1 Treponema sp.
TCTTTTGCCGCAAATCTGGAAGCATAATGCTCGCATAAAGCCTGCACGTTATTGTATTCTTTCTGTTCTTCTTTATTAAAAAATCGGTTGATAAAATCAGGATTATTAATCAATTTTGAAAATCTTTTAATAAAGAAGAACAGAAAGAATACAATAACGTGCAGGCTTTATGCGAGCATTATGCTTCCAGATTTGCGGCAAAAGAAGCCTTTGGAAAAGCCTTGGGAACAGGGCTTGCGGGTTTTTCTTTGACAGATGTTTTTGTAAAAAAAGATGAAAAGGGAAAACCTTATCTTGTGGTTCAAAATAAGGCTCAAAAAATTTTAAATGATAACTGCGGCGAATGTAAAATCCATCTTTCGCTTAGTCACGAAAAGACTTTTGCAATTGCTTATGTTATAATAGAAACAGTTTAAGTATAGAAGAGGAGAAAATATGGCTTATTCATCTAAAAAAAGTCCGGAAACAGAAAAAAAAGCATCCCTTTCTTATTGGTCAAAGGATAAATGTATTTGTCCTGTCTGCAAGAAACCTTTTGACAAGGAAATAATGCGCAGCGGTAATGGACGTATGAATGCCGGTAATCTTTCTGATGAATTGCACAGAGATTATATTCCTTCTGCAAGGTATGGAAAAGTTTATCCTCTGATTTATGATGTTGGAGCCTGTCCAAACTGTTATGCTGCTTTTTTCTGGACTGATTTTTCTGATATAAAAAAAGAAAACGTTGCCGATAGAATCTATGATTCAATGGATAAACGAAAAAAGTCAGCAGAAAATATTTTCCCTTATTTTGACTTAAAGCATGAACGCACTTTGTTTGATGGAACTGCAATGTATTATCTTGCTTTACAGACTTATGATTTAATGGATGCAGATGCTCTGCCAACTTTAAAAAAGGCAATAATTTCTTTAAGACTTGCCTGGCTTTGTAACGAAATAAACGACCGTTGCAGCGGACACAATTATGATTATATTTCCCAGTGTTTTTACAGAAAATCATTATTTTTCTATCAGCAGGCTCTTGTAAATGAACAGGCAAGAACTGAAAAATGTTCTACACTGAGTAATTTTGGTCCTGATCAGGATAAAAATTATGGTTGGGATGGGGTAGTTTATCTCTGCGGTCTTCTTGAATATAAATATGGCCAGAAAGAAGATATTCAGCTGAGACTTAAAAAATTAAGTGAATCTAAAACTGCTATTGCCCGTATTTTTGGTTTGGGAAAATCTTCCAAGAATAAGCCTGGTCCTCTGCTTGAACATGCCAGAAATCTCTATGACGAGCTTACAAAAGAATTAAAGGATGACGACCTCTAAGGTTCAGATTAGCTGATGAGAAATATTTTACTTACGCTTTCTTATGATGGTACAGATTTTTGTGGCTGGCAAAGACAGGATGATAAGGCTGGCGGAGTTGCTTTTCGTACTGTACAGGATGAAATAGAAAAAGCTCTTGCAAAATTACATAAAGAAAAAATTGCTCTATATGGTTCTGGTCGAACTGACAGTGGTGTTCATGCCTGTGGCCAGGCGGCTAATTTTTATACTCCAATTGAATCTATTCCTGCGGCTAATTTTGTTCGTGCCTTAAATGCTTTTTTACCTGCTGATATAAGGATTTTGGATTCAAAGGTAGTTCCAGAGGATTTTAATTCCCGTAAATCGGCAACCAGCAGAATCTACAGATATTTTATTTCCTTTGATAAGGAGCTGCCCGCTAACAATTCCCGTTATGTATGGTATGTTCCAAAATATTCGCCTGATTTGGAGCGGCTCAATCATTTTGCTTCCTGTTTGCGGGGGGAATTGGATTGTTCTGCCTTTGCGGCTAGTGGAGATTCTTCTGTTTCTAATAACCGCTATATTGATGACGCTCACTTTTTTATGCAAAAAGATATCTGGGGAAATAATCTGCTTGTTTTTCAGATAGAAGCAAATGCTTTTTTATGGAAAATGGTCAGGACTTTGACAGGAACCCTTGTTAATCTTGATAAATCTGGGGCTCCTTTGGACTCCATGGAAAAGATTTTACTTTCAAAAGACAGAACAAAGGCTGGAGTTACTGCGCCTCCAAACGGACTGTTTTTATATCAGGTTCGCTTTGACGGTATAAGACGGCATGTATAATTTTTTTATTGATTGAATCTTAACAGGTGAATTATAAAAGACTCACAGGGTCCACATCGTATTCAATATAGACATTCTGAGTGTGCTTGTAATCGAATAATAAGGCACGGGCCATTTTTTGAAGTGGAGTGATTATTTTTCCTTTTAAAAGAATGTGGTATCTCCAGGAAGAATTGATTTTTTCAATTGGACATTCAGCCGGACCTATGATTTCTACTCCGCGAGCTGTTCCTGTGGGAATATGTTCTTTAAGGATTTTAGCGGCATCCAGTGCAGTTTCATAAGCAAGATTTCTATCAAAGCTTCTGAAAACAAGTCTTACAAGACGTGTAAAAGGCGGAAAATCAAGGAGTTTACGTTCTTCAAGTTCTGTATTATAAAAATCTTCAATCTTATTCTTACAGGCAAATAAAACAGGTTCCTTTCTTGGATTATAAGTCTGGACAATTACTTTTCCATCCGGGAAATATCTGCCGGCTCTTCCTGAAACCTGGGTTATAAGGGAAAAGGTTCTTTCGGCTGCCCTAAAATCCGGCATGTGAAGGCCAGCATCTGCAAGTATGATTCCTACCAGCTCCAGGTTTGGAAAATTAAGCCCTTTTGCAACCATTTGTGTTCCCAGCATGATATCGTATTTTTTATTTTTGAAGTCTTCAATTTTTTCAAGAAGCTCATTTTTATTTTTGAGAACATCGGTATCAAGCCTTATTATACGGGCATTTGGAAACTTTGCATGGGTTTCGGCTTCTATGTATTCAGTACCAAAGCCTGAACTTCCTATATCGAGAGAACCGCATTGAGGACAGCTTTCCGGTGGAACAGCAGACCAGCCGCAATAATGACACCGCAGTCGGTTTACGTTTTTATGATAGGTGAGGGGAACTGAACAGTTTTTGCAAACAAGCTCGTAGCCGCAGGAATTGCACTGGAAAAAATGTGTAAAACCACGGCGGTTTAAAAACAAAATGACCTGATGATTTTTTTGCAGGACTTTTTTAATCTCTTCTTCAAGTGGCTTTGAAATACAACCATCGTTTGGAAAATAATTTAAATCTATGCAGGAGATGTTGGGCATTTCTCCACCTGCAAGTCTTTTGGTAAGAATATGTTTTGTGATGGTTTTATTCTGCATTCCATACCAGGATTCAACAGAAGGGGTCGCACTTCCCATAAGTAAGGGGATTTTCAGATTTAGACATCTGTGCATGGCAACCTGTCTTGCATGATAGCGGGGCGTGTTTCCTGATTTATAAGAACCATCGTGTTCTTCATCAATAATTATAAGACCTAAATCAGGGACAGGGGCGAATACTGCCGAGCGGGCTCCAATTACAACTCTTGCTTCCCTATGCATGATACGCCGCCATTCCTTTAGCTTTTGAGATGGCGTAAGTCCTGAATGTAAGATTGCAGCTGTATTTCCGAAGCGTTCATGAATTGCTTTTGCTACCTGTCCTGTAAGTCCGATTTCCGGTACAAGATAAATTACTCCTTTATTCTGTTCAAGGATTTTTTCTGCAAGGGATAAAAAAACTTCGGTTTTTCCAGAGCCTGTTGGTCCATATAGATAATGAAATAAAGAGTGTGGATTTGATTTTTCGTCTTTATCCTGATTCTGGATTTTTTGAGTTGCAGAAAGGATATTTTCTACGGCCTGTTTTTGTTCATCAGAAAGAATGTTTTTATGTTCGCTGGTTATCTCTTCTTCAAAAGAAAATCCGCCTGTAGAAGTTTCGCGTTTTCCTCCCGGTAGCATGGAAAAAACAGCTTCACCCAGCGTGCATAAATAATACTGCGAAATCCATCTTGCAATTTCTATATGTTCCTGTCCGAAAAGCGGTTCCTTGTCGATTATGCGTTTTATTGGCCGTATTTTTTCTTTAGGAACTGGAAAATTGTCAGGCACCGTGTCAAAAATGTTTATAATAAATCCTTCCGTTTTTTTGTTTCCGAACATTATTTCTGCACGTTTACCGATTTGCGGTTTTAAATCGATATTTTCGTCGGGAGAAGGTTCATAAGAATAGGTGAATCCCTGATTTACGGGAAGATTCAATATTATTTCAAGATAATACATTTCTGGCTTTTATTTTTGATTTATCTTATCAAGTTCCTTTCTGAATAATTTAAGGTCTTCCCAAGCCGGGCGTTTTAATTCTTCATTGCGTAATAAAGCGCTGGGATGATAGGTTACCATAAGAGGGATTCCGTTGTAATCATGGATTTGTCCTCTTAAATTACGCAGACTTTGTTCGGTATTTAAAAGTTTGTGTCCGCTAATCCTACCCATGCAAAGTATCATCTTAGGTTTTAGAATATGAATCTGCGCTTCGAGAAATGAAAAACAGGCGGCCTGTTCTTCGGGCATCGGATCTCGGTTCTGAGGCGGACGACATTTTACAACATTTGCTATGTAGCAGTTTTTATTGCGGTCAAGCTGGATTGCGGCAAGCATTTTATCAAGAAGCATTCCGGCTTTTCCGACAAATGGAAGTCCCTGCATATCCTCGTCGTAGCCGGGGCCTTCTCCAATAACCAGTACATCTGGATTTTCTACACCTTGTCCTGGAACAACATTGTTTCTTGTTCTTGCTAAATCACAGCGGGTACAGCGTAAGATTTTTGCATTAAGTTCTTCGAGTGTGATTCCATGTGATGCTTGAGTTTCCGCTTGAGTTGGAGTTTCAGCTTGAGTTTGCACTTGAGCTGGAACTGGTGCGGGGGCTTGAGTTTCCGCTTCTTTTTCAATTTTATCGTCCTCAAAAGAAGGCATTTGAGCAAACTGAGGTCTTACATAGCCGTTTGCATAAGCATCTGCTGTTTTGAGAAGGTTAAAAATCTCTTCTTTATCTGTCTTAGTCATTTTCCTGCTTTTCTGTTTTCCAAACCGGCTGGTCATTAAAGGTTAGTTTGACAATTTCCCGCTCTTCATAAGCTTTGTGAATCAATTCGTCAACTTCCAGATTTTTATAGATTTCTTCAGCTTCTTCGATTCTTCCACGCAATACGGGATGTCTTGGACTGAACAAAACGCAGCAATCTTCATAAGGAAGAATTGAGGTTTCGTAAGTGTCTATAAACTCAGCTGTTTTTATGATTTCTTCTTTATCAAGTCCACAGCAGGGTCTCATCATAGGAAGCTCTGCAAAATGTTCAGTGACTGCCATATTTTCTACTGTCTGGCTTGCAACCTGACCGACACTTTCGCCTGTAACTATACATTTTGCCTTGCAGCGTTTTGCAAGAATATTTGCAACTTTCATCATGCAGACACGGAGCATGAGGGTAGACCAGGCTTCGGGGGCTTTTTTCTTAATTTCCATTTGAACTTGAGTAAAGGGAATTATATTAAGATAAGTCTGGATTCCATAGTAGGCAAGCTTTTGTGCAAGGGTTATAACCTTCTGTTTTGCTTCTTCAGAGGTATAGGGATAGGAATGGAAGTAGCAGCATTCAATTTTCATGCCGCGACGTAACATTCTGTAGCCTGCAACAGGGGAGTCTAAGCCTCCACTTAAGAGTAAAAGGCCTTTTGCGGATGTGCCGACTGGTAATCCCCGGCAGCCAGTTTCTGAATCTGTAAAGACATAACACTGTTCACGAACTTCTACAAAAATTGTGCAGTCTGGATTGTGAACATCTACCTTCATTATGCTTTCAACTTGTCCAGCCGATTCGCAGCAGATTTCGTAGGAATTAAGGGGAAAGTTTTTATCAGAACGTCGGGCATCTATTTTAAAAGTTTTGCAGCCTTTTTCTGCCTGAGTTTTTGCCAGTTTGAAAACTGTATCATTTATTGCTTCAATTGTTTTTTCACAAACTTCGGCCTTTGCCCAGCCTGTAATTCCTAATAGATGATTTAGTGTAAATTGTACTTTTTCTTCTGCATTTTCGTCACATTCAATATATAAACGGCCTGCTCGTAAGGTGATTTTACAATGTAAGCCTTCAAGGCATTTTGCGGCATTGTGTTTAAGTTGATTTTCGAACTCCTGCAGGTTGGAGCCTTTTAAAGTAAGTTCGCCAAGTTTTGCTAAATAAGTCATGGCTATAGTATAAAGTTATAAAGAAAAAAAAACAATTACGAAGGAGAATGCAAAATTAATAATGGATAATGCATAATTAAGAATGCGGAATGCTGAATGTAAAATCATGAAATGTATGTTTTTTTCCGATAATTAGATGATGATGAAAAAAGAACTTTTTATTTGTGTATTCTTTTTAGTGAACTTTTGCGCATTTTCTTTTAAATTGCCGGAGAAACTTGAGGGGCTTTGGGAAGGAAAGGACAGGTATGTTTTTTTAGAAAGCAGTGAAAGTAATGAAATTGAAAATGAAAATCCTTATTCTGCCGATACTTGCGAAATTGTAATTGTTTTAAAAGAATATTACGGCTGGTATTATGACAGAGCGGCAGAAAGCCAGGCTCATTCACTGGAGGAAGAACGTATTACAAATGCTGCAACTCACAAAGAAGCAGAACATATTAAAATTGTAAAAATTGATAGCCTTATCAATCAGCCAGAAGATAATACTTTTGAACTTCCTGAAGATTGCGCCTGGGAGTTGAAGTTTAATTTTTCTAAATATCAGCAGAATCGCATTCCAGTGTGCGTAATTGATGATAATATGTATCTTAATTTTTATATAAAGCAGCCTGAATGGAACGAAAATGGAAAAATCATTGTTTCACAAAATGGTCAGTGGAAAGGTAATGCTGTATCACGGGGAATTACACTGAATTCACAGCTTCAAAATGATAATATAGGGCTTTTAGTTGTTGATGATAACTTTCTTTTTGATATACGCTATTGGCTTTCTGATATGGGCTTTTATGACGGATTAGTAAAACTGCGATATAAGGATAAAGAATATTCTCTTCCAAAAGTTATTGCATCCTGTGGTCAAAATTATACATGCGTTTCCTCTTTTAGAAGTAAAAAAATCAGAAATGTTGTAGAGCCTTTTATTTATGATGCTGATAAATGGATTTACAATGACCAGAAAACTCTTATGGCTGTAAATGAAGAAGCATACTTAAAGAAACTTGCTGATAAAGATACTTTTGCTGAATTAATTCAAATTGTAAAAGCTGCAAATGCCCGCAGAAAACCAGATCCGTCTCCTTTATTTGAAGAAAAGGAATTGGACTGGCACTGGGATATGATTGATTATCTGGAAAAAGACAATGAATTAATAAAGCAGGTTAGAGAACGTCAACGTAATTTTGGACCGAGATCAAAGGACCGTAGCTGATTGTTTTGCTTTTTCTTCTTTTTTTAGCAATACAATTCTTGTTCTCTTTAAGCGGTTTGTATTGTATCTAAGAATAAATACAGGTAGCATATTCAAAATAAAATTGATAATGCAGGCTGGGAATGGGATAACAAGTCTATATTCTTTTGGATAAAAAAGCAGGAGAAGAAAACCAAAAACTGCATCAGCAAGATGGCACCAGTATCCATAGTTATTTTCAAGAATAAAACGTTCAAGATAAGCTACATTTGGGTCTGTAATATTTTTTTTACTGAAGTTTGTAAACATTCCCAATTCCAGAACTTTGTCCTTCCATTTTTTTATTCCGATTTTTTCATAGAATTTGCATTCTTTTTTTGAAGCATCATGAAATTTTACGGTATAGTCAAACCATTTTTCAGGAAGACATCTTCGGACAATTGTTGCAAATACACCGTCAATTGCAATTACACCAATCGCAGCAAGAATACTGGAAATAATAACATATTTTGTAGAATAGTCGAAATAGGCTTTCCCGAAAAATAAGTTAAGCAAGATAATTAATAAATCTCCGCCGACAATCGAAACAATGTACAAAACCATTATTATCCTCCAACTGATTATTCTTTCGCCGGTAAATATTCCAATGGAATTTTATAAGTTTTTTCGTAGCAGTCTTTCCATAACTCGAAATTTTTATTTTTCATAAATTCAATGTTTTCTTTTTCTGATTTTGACGAGTCTGGATAAATTGCCGGAAAAAAGTGCAAGGTATATTCCTGAATAGGAAAGCCATCTCCACCTGTTATATTGGAATCTTCCATTGTTATAAAAATCGGAAGAATTGGAACCATTGAATCATAAGCGAATTTAAAAGCACCTTTTGTAAGTGGACGCGGTTTACGGTAATTCCACCACATTCCCTGTTCAGCATAAATCAATACTTTTTCTCCACGCTTTAAAAGAACATCAAGAGAATGAACAAATTTTTTCATCGTAGAAAAATTTTTGCTTAAAGGCAGGGTGTTGCAATGTCTGAAAAAAAGACCATAAAGACCAGGGAAATTCGTAAAATTCCCTTCACGAATAACTTTATATAATTCCCTGTGCTCCTTTTTTAAGGCAGGCAGTACAGCGTGATGAACAGCAAAATTATCAAAAGCATTAAAATGATTACAAGTTAGAATTGCACCCTGATTTTCCAGTTTTTCAAAATTTTCAATTCCTTCAATCCCTTTAATTATCATCTGCTTATTTTTTATTAAATCAGCAATGAATTTTTTTGCCTTGATGTTTACTATTTTTGTAAGGATTCTGTTTATGAATTTCTCATTCAAATAATCAACTTTGTCGGGGGTAAGAGGAATTGTTGGAGGGTCGTCTTCAACATCTTTGTTGAACCATCTTTTGCGTTCGTATTCGTCGATTCTCTCAAGCACTAAAAGCCTGGATTTGTCTTTTTCTACGTTTTGTGTATCCATTATAAACCTTTATTTGATTCGTCGGATTGTAAACAATGACTTGATATGAATAATTCGGGCAAGTCTCTTAAGTAAGTTTTTCTTTTTACCGACTTCACCATGAGTGTTGAAATAATTGTTTGGATTATTTGCATCTTCTTCAGCCATTTTTATAAGATTTGTCATAACTTCTTCATCACGTTTTTTTGCTTCGTCAGAATAGTTATCTCTCATATTTAAAAGATGCTCATAAAAATCAGTCATCTTGGCATATTTCCAGAAATATTCTTCGTATTTTACATTTTTATATTTCCAAGGACGCCAGGTAATCTTGT
>JAILQA010000055.1 GCA_024699205.1 Treponema sp.
AGCGGTCTTGAAGGTGTAGCAATCAAACAGTTAGGTTCTGGTGCTGATGCAAGTTATCAGATTCGTATGGGAGTTTCTGCTGAAGCTGTTCAGAGTGAAGTTCTCGAATCTATCAACACTCAGCTTTACACTTCATTTGGTAAAGAAAACGTAGCAATCGTAAAGACAGACTTTATTGGTTCAAGCATGTCAAAAACAAATACAATCAAATCAATCATCGTACTTGTTCTGACTGTTCTCCTTATCTGGCTTTATGCAACCATCCGCTTCCACTGGGATTTTGCTTTAGGTTCAATTATTGCTTTACTTCATGATGCTCTGATAATGCTTACATTCATTATCTGGACTCAGGTTGAGTTCTCAACAACTGTTCTTGCTGCTGTACTCACAATCATCGGTTACTCTATCAACGCAACTGTTGTTATCCTTGACCGTATCCGCTACAACTTAAAGTATATGCCAGAAGTTCGTACTTTCAATGAAATCTTGAACAAATCACTTTCAGATACATTATTGCGTTCTATTTTGACAACAGCTACAACTTTGTTTGCTGTAATCGCTCTGTATGTATTTACAACAGGTGCAATCAAAGACTTTGCACTTGCTATGATGGTTGGTCTTATTAGTGGTATGTACTCTTCAATCTTTATTTCAAGTGGATTTATTTCTGCTTGCCGAAAGACTTGGAAACCAGAATATGGTGTACATCATTCATTAAAGCATGTAAAGGCTGATGAAGAATAGTTTTTGATTTGAAACTTAATTCAGTCTAATACTTATAAAATCCCATGCACAAAAGCATGGGATTTTTTTTGTATATATGCTAATATATCCGCATGGAAATCTATTTTGCCTCTGTAATGGGCTTTTGTTTTGGAGTTGAGAGGGCAGTAGAAATTGCAGAAAAAACTCTCACTGAATATAAAAATATAAAAGTTTATTCTCTTGGTCCTTTAATTCATAATGAAGAGTTTTTAGCGGAACTTTCTTCAAAGGGACTTTTGATTTGTGATGAAAACAATATAGAAGAGATAGAAGAGGAAAGTGCTGTAATTATCCGTGCTCACGGTGTAAGACCTGCAATTATTTCAAAACTGGAAGAAAAAAAATGCATAATCGTGGATGCAACCTGCCCGCGTGTAAAAGCAAGTCAGACTATGGTTTCAAAATATACTGGCGAAGGTAAACACGTAATTTTATCTGGTGATAAAAATCATGGAGAAGTAAAAAGCATTGCGGGCTTTGCAAAAAAGCCTTTAATTCAGCTGCAAACTACTAGGGAAGCGGAAAACTTTGCTTTGGGGGATGATAATTCTGATGAATATGTTTTGATGAGCCAGACAACCTTTAGTCCCGATGAGTTCGAAAAGATTCAGACAATTTTACAGAATAAGATAAATAAACTCACAGTAAAAAATACAATTTGTCCTGCAACAAAAGAACGTCAGAATTCTTTGCTGGAATTGTGCAGTCGGGTGGAAGGAGTTTTAGTTATTGGTGGCAAGAATTCTGCAAATACAAAACGTCTTTTTCAGACAGCAAAAGAAAATTGCAAGTTTGCTGCACATATTCAGACAGCAGATGATATACCAGAGGACTTTTTCAAACTACATACCGTTGGTATTACAGCCGGTGCTTCAACCCCTGCAAAAATAATTGAGGAAGTTAAAAATAAATTAAATTTTTAACGAATATAAAACTTGCAAATCCCTTGTTTATGGAATAGAATAGTTTATATATTAAAAAAGTTTATTATATAACAAAAACCCATGTGCTAACACCGTGGGAAAAAAAAATCCTGCCCGTATGGGTAAGGAAAAGTAAACAAATATCTTTATTTAAAAGAGGGGTTTTTATTATGAAAAAACTTTTATCAGTTGTAGCAGCTGCTTTGGTTGCTTTAACATTCGTTGGTTGTGTAATGGATGAAGACGGTATTAACTGGAATACATACACAAAAGACAAACAGAATAAGATTGCTTTCTATGCACAGATTCAGCCAGGTGCTACATTGAAAGGTGAATGGAGTTTCCCAGATACATCATTCTTTGTTGCAGAAGATCCAAGTAAAGATCCTTCTGGTACAAAAGTTGTTGATGGTTTTGATAATAAATATACAGTTAACTATACGAATTCAACTGCAGATACAGGACGTTATTTTAAAGAGACAGCTCTTAAACATGCTGGTGCTCTCATTAAGGTAACATTCAATCCTGAAACAACTGCAGGAAAGCCATCAAAAATGGGTGTTATTTTTGATCTTAAAGCTAATGCCACAAACGCAACTGCAAAGGATTTCTATGTTGTTGGTGTAGGTTATGGTGATAAGAGCTATTATGTTTCTAAATTTACAAATGTTACTGATTTCCAGGCATACAATTTCGGTACTGATTTAACAGATAATCCTGCTGGTGAAATAGTAATTGAGAAGTTGACATCAGGTAATTTCAATAATCTTCCTGCAGCAGGTACAGATGGTAATACATCAGTTTATGTATATTACAAACTTGTAAAAGATGGTTCTTTCGATTGGGCTATTCTTGCTGATCTTACTGATGATGAAATCAAAATGTTCAAAGGAAACAAGAAATTCAATGCAACTAAACTTGAAGATTTAGGTGATAAAGTTCTTAAGAGTGGAAACACAAAAGACAAAGCTGGTGCTGAATACGAAGAAGCTCCAATTTCAAAGGTTAAAGCAACTGATTTGCTCTAGTAGTCTTTTGTTAAAGATTTAATATAATGCACCCCATATCTTAAAAAAAATAGGTATGGTGGTGCATTTTTTTATTATATGAAAAAAATTATTTTATTTTTTGTTGTAATTAATTTTAATCTTCTTTTTGCTCATAATATTTCATTTTCTATTCGTCCTTTTTTTTCTTATAATAATGATTATTTGTCA
>JAILQA010000074.1 GCA_024699205.1 Treponema sp.
CCGTAGATTGTCTGTGTAAGAGGAGCACCGGCAAATACTGTAAGAATGAATGGAGCCGGCTTGTTATTGATATAACAACGTTTCCATGCACCAATTGCACCCTGTCCGGCAATTCCAATACCAATTGCTGAACCAATAGCAGCAATACCCATTACAACAGCAGCACCAAGCATACCAAAATCAAAATTCATAATAAAACTCCTTATATTTTGTCATCCCGAACTTGTTTCGGGATCTATAATAGATGCTGAAACAAGTTCAGCATGACACTCTTACTTATTTAGCATCCTTTTCCTTGAAAGGACTATATTTTAATCCAGACCATGACATTCCTAAGTGACTTGAGAATTCAAGTGTATTAAGACGTACGCCATGAACAATTACCGAAA
The DNA here is from genome assembly GCA_024699205.1 of Treponema sp. Taxonomy (GTDB): domain Bacteria; phylum Spirochaetota; class Spirochaetia; order Treponematales; family Treponemataceae; genus Treponema_D. The sequence goes on from JAILQA010000074.1 coordinate 390, forward strand.
GCAGGTTCAGAATCATGTTCAAACCATGTCCGAACGCTAAAAGTGCAACAAATGCTATAAACATAATTGCATGACCCCACATAGGACCAGCCATTTCGTTTACAGTATTACTGATTGCAGCTCCTGCAAGACCAACGGCCCACAAACGGATGTAAGAAACAATATCACTGAATACGTTTACTACACCAAGCAGAACCGAAATAATATTCTTACAGCTTTCCAAAACCGATTTTCCAATTGAACCTTCGTAGTTGCTGAAAATAAAGCTTAATACAAAACCAATTCCAACAAGAGAAATTTCAAACAATCCTATTGGGAAACCATAAATCTTCTCTGTAAAACTAAAGATTGAAGAGCTTACAACCATTGAAAGTACTACCCAGTACATACCAATAAGCTGTAAAAGTGCACCAAAGTCTCCAAGTATTTTCAGTGATTTTCTATTTCGTATCATTGCTTTTATGTGTGCAACGCTAAGCTGAAGTAACGCAAGTGTAAAACAGAAAATCTGAAGATTCTGAGCTGTTGTTAAACCTTCCGTTGCATCAGGTTTCCAGAACGGTGTCCAAAGTTTGTCACTCGCATTAGAAATCTGTGGAATAGAAAGATTTACAAGCCATTGTGGAAGTTGTTCCGGCTTTAAGCCAAACCAGGTACATGTAACAAGACCCCATAAGATTGTAGCAAAACCTACAAGAGTAACCAGACCTAATAAAGGAGCAGGTTTCTTTCCTGTGAAAATTGCTTTTAATATCATGAGTAAACCAATTACTGTAACCAAAAGTCCGTAACCGCCGTCTCCAAAAATCATTCCAAAGAAGATTGTAAAGAACAGCAGGAACCAGCCGGAAATATCATATTCATGATAGCCTGGAACTGTTCCCAAAAAGTCTGTAAGCGGATAAATAAGACTTACAAACTTGTTGTTTCTTAGCTTTGTAGGAACTTCAATATCCTCTTCTTCCGGATCTGCACAGGCCATTGCCCACTGATTGGAGGCACAAGCCTTTTTGAATTCTTCCATGTCTGCAACAGGAACATAACCGCTTATCCAGGCAAGTTCATTTTCGCTGTCTGTATTTTCGTGTTCCATACCTGCATTTACATTTTCAAATTCAATGTCGGTTTCAAGGTTTTTACGGAAAGCCACAATTGCAGGAACATAACGGGCATTTTCCTGATAGAATTTTTCAATGTCCTTTATTTCCTTTTCATCCTTTTTAATTTCTTCCTCAAGAGCATCCGTAGACATTCTTGGGAAAGGAACTTCAAAGGCTTGAGGTAAAAGCTTTTCCGGTCTTGTTTCGTGTCCAACAACAAGGAATCTTACGTTTTTCTTGTCATTATTCAAAAGTATAGTTTCAATTTCGGAATCAATCTGACTATATTTATCAGCAGATATTTCGTAGAGTCTAAGGATTATACCTTTTTCCTTCAGATAGTCAAAATCTTCCAGGCTTACACTACCCCAGGCTGTAAATCTGTCGAGTTCGGTTGTGTCTGCAGAAATTTCTTCAAGCAGCTGCTTTCTTCTTTCTGATTTTGCGACAACCTCTGAACAAAGCTTTATAACCTTTGAATCTTCGAGTATAGCCTTCTGTTTTTTAGACTTTTTAGGAAGCTTAATTTCTCCAAGTATACTTTCGGAAACTACAGCATTATTTGTATATTCTTTAAAAGCATTGAGCTTTTCACTTGATCCCTCCAGTTTTTGAAGGTGAACAAGTCCAATTTTTCTCAAAGCCTTTAGAGCCTCTTCTTTTTCTTTATTGATAATAACAACAGAGACTTTTTTCATTGGTTCAATCATTTGCCAGCCTCCTGTTCTTCGTCAATTTTTGCCTGCAGCTTTTTCTTAGAAATCTTACTGCGTACAACGGCCGCTACCTGTTCATCACCTAAGTATACAGTGATTTTTTTGATATTGGCCTTTGTTTCAGGAATCTTAACCTTTTCAAAAAGATTTACACGCTGGGTTGTTGTGCGAAGTTCTTTACTAAGCAGGCGAACCTGTTCATCCAGAACCTCTGCTTCAAGGTCTAGCGACAGAGCTTTTTCCATTCTGTCTGCTGCCATATCAATCCAGAGCGGAGTTTTGTAAAGGTCATAATCCCCTCGTCCAAAGTCTGCGCCTTCATATACCGGAATTGTTACACCGGC
>JAILQA010000090.1 GCA_024699205.1 Treponema sp.
CACTTTCTGCGGCGACAAGATGGTTGAAATCTATCAGTGTTATGCAGATAACTGTAAAGCAGGATATTTCTCATTCAATGTAATAAACAAATATGCTTCTGAAGATTTAGCAAATGCAAATATTGCATCCTTCTCTGGTTCCTGTGTAAATGATCAGTACATTAAAATGGTAGAAGGAAAAGGCCAACTTGGAATGGCTCCATGGATTGCAGGTGATTTCTACACAGCATGGAACAGAGGTCCTATCTTCCTTCACAGAAATGATGATGTAGACAGAGGAGCTTATGAGTTTATTAAGTTCTTCCTTTCTGCTGAAAATGCTGTAAAGTGGGCAATAGCAAACTCTGCTTTGTGTCCTTATGGAATTGCTGCTGATGTTCCAGAATACAAAGAATATCTTGCAAATCTTCCAGCAAGCTCTGCTTTACCTTATGTTCAGGCAAATCTTAATGTTGCAGGTTCTTTCCCTAATGTTACAGGAAGTGCCGCTGTAAGACGTGCTTTGGAAGAAAACTTGAATTATGTTGTTGATGGAAAAATGACTGCAAAAGAGGCTGTTGCAATTCTTGAGAAAAATTGTAACGATGCTTTGAACGGAAAATGAAAGTAGTTTTTGAAAATATAACTAAAAGCTTCGGTCACACTGTGGCCGTAAAAGATTTTTCTGCACAACTGCCGGACGGTCACCTGATTTGTTTATTGGGGCCTTCCGGTTGCGGAAAATCTACAATTCTAAATATGCTCTGCGGAATTACACCTGTAACCCAAGGGCATATATTTTTTGATGATAAGGACGTGACTAAGCTGCCACCTGATTTGCGCAATGTTGGGATGGTTTTTCAAAATTACGCCCTTTATCCCCACATGACAGTTTTGGAGAATATTGCTTTTCCTCTGGAAGTTCAAAAGGTACGTAAAGCTGAACGAATTGAAAGAGCAGGGGAAATTGCAAAATTAGTTCACGTCGATTCCCTACTAAAAAGATATCCTTCTGAATTAAGTGGCGGCCAGCAGCAGAGAGTTGCAATTGCCAGAGCCCTGGTTAAAAACCCAAAGCTTTTGCTTATGGATGAACCTCTGTCAAATCTTGATGCCAGATTAAGACTTGAAATGCGTGAAGAAATAAGGCGAATCCAGCAGAATACGGGCGTTACTACTGTTTTTGTAACCCATGATCAGGAAGAAGCCATGTCTATTTCTGACAGCATTCTTTTGATGAAAAACGGAATGCTTATTCAGGAAGGGCTTTGCCAGGATTTATATAATAATCCTAACTGCAAGTTTGTAGCTGACTTTTTGGGTAATCCACCTGTAAATAACCTAAAGCTTTCGGATAATGATTTTAAGGCAATTTTTGGTCAAAAATATAATTATTCTTCTGATCAGGTAATTGCAGCCGTAAGACCAGAAAGCTTTATTTTTGGTGGGGACTTGCTGGCTCAAGTAGTTTCTGTAAGTGAAATGGGCAAGGAAAAAATCCTTACTTTAAACTTCTTTGAGAATACTGTTCATGCAATTTTAAATACAGACGAAGAGCTTAAGGCTGGTGACAAAATACAAGTCAGCCTTAAAAATAAGGGAATCTTTATTTTTGATAGTAAATCTGAAGAGAGGCTGGCGTGAAATATTCTCAAAAAAGACATGATTTATTCACCAAAATTGAACCATGGCTTTATCTGGCACCTTTTTTAATCTTTATCCTCGTTTTTACTCTTTATCCTGTAATAAATGTTTTTATTATTTCCTTTAAGGAAAACTACAGTCATCTTAGAAAAACTTTTGACGGCTTTAATTTTGAAAATTATAAATATGTACTTACTGACGAAAAGTTTCGCTCCGGAATGAGAAATACAGTTTTATATGTAATTTTTGTAGTTCCAATCAGCACCTGTATTTCAATTTTATTTGCCAATCTTTTGAATCAAAAGCTCAAGGGCAGTGCAATTTATCAGACGGCTTTTTTTATGCCAATGGTAACTTCTGTAACAGCTGTAGGACTTATCTGGAGACTTATGTACAACCAGAATTACGGAATAATCAATTTTGTGCTTTCAAAGTTTGGAATAGAAAAAATTGGCTGGGTTGTAGAATCAAAATGGTCACTGATGGCATTAATCATTTTCGGCATTTGGAATATATTACCCTTTACCATCATTCTTTTACTTTCAGGCTTGCAGAATATAAACGAAATGTATTATACAGCGGCAAAGGTTGATGGTGCAAAAGCTTCAAAAATCTTTTTTAGAATCACAGTTCCACTTTTGTCACCTACAATTTTTCTTGTCTGCATTATAAATACAATTTCCTGCTTTAAGGTTTTCAGTGAATTATATCCTCTTTTCAACGGAAAACCGGGGCCTTATTTTAATCTTTATACTGTTGTTTATTATATCCGCTATGCCATGGTAGAAAAACGCAAATACGGATATGCAGCAGCTGCGGCGGTAATTCTTTTTCTTTGTGTAATGATTTTTACTTTATTGCAGCTTCAACTAAAAAAGCGGATG
>JAILQA010000118.1 GCA_024699205.1 Treponema sp.
TGAAAAAAATTCTTCTAAAGCTTTTGTTAAGTATAATCTTTATAACTTCTCTTTATTCTTTTGATATGACTCTCCCTCATTCGCAGGCTGCTGCCATCATCCGTAAAAACAACGGCATAACCTTCTTCAATGTTTATGGGAGTCATATCAAAAGAATAAAGAGAAGTTATAAAGATTATACTTAACAAAAGCTTTAGAAGAATTTTTTTCATGTTTTTATAATATCACAGGAACTATTTATTTTCTATTAAGGTATTTTATTAGGCTGGAACCATGAAGAAATGTTTGCTTAATCTATGTCTGTTAAAGCAGGAAGTTTTAATTAAGGATATTTATCAAATAAAACAGCGATATCGTAGTGCTTTGTCTTTCCATAGCCTCGAAATCTTCCTTATTCTAGTAGCCAAGTTTTCTGTCTACAAGATAGTGAAGAGCTTTTCCCTCTGTAAAGTTTTTCAAATCTTCTATGAACATCTGAACGTTTTTGTCCTTTGTGTATTGGAGAGTCATATTTCCTGCAACGTGCGGAGTGATTAAAAGATTTTTTGTTTTCCAAAGTCTGTGGCCGGCCGGAAGGGGTTCAGTCTGGAAAACGTCCAGGGCTGCTCCGTCAAGATGTCCGCTTTCAAGATTATCTGCAAGGGCTTCTTCATCAATTGCAGAACCACGACCTACGTTTACGATATAGGCGCCTTGTGGAAGCAGAGCGAGGCGTTCGCGCGAAAGAATGCCTTTTGTTTCTGGTGTTGCGGGCAGGCTCATGGCAAGAAGATCAGTCTCTGGGAGAATTGAATCGAGCTCGGTTACAGGAAGAACTTTGTTGTAAACTGTTGCACTGCTTTTTCCACTGCGGCAAACTCCAACTATGGCAGCCGGTTCAAAAGCGCGGGCGCGGTTTGCAAAAGTTGTTCCAATATCACCGGTTCCTAAAACTGTAATACGGCAGTCCTTGAGGGATTTTTGCGGACGAGGAGAAAGCCACTGCCCATTTTTGGTCTCTGCCATAAACTGGTCAAGGCGGCGCATCATTACCAGAGAGACAGCAATCATGTGTTCAGCTATGGAAACTCCGTAAGCTCCTGCCGAGTTTGTAAGAAGGCAGTCCTGGTTTGCAAAATAATCCGGAGCCATAATTGAATCCACACCAGCCCAGGGAACACAAAGCCATTTTAAGGTTCTGCTGGTTTTTACAATTGAAGGTGCAAAACCATAGATGATGTCTGCATCAAAATTGGACTCGGGGATTTCGGCTTCTGATTTATAGAAGAAGACTTGTGCACAAACTTGGTCGGCAGCCGATTTTATCTGGTCAAAATGCTTGTCTTCAAGCATGTTATTTATTACTAAGATTTTCATTTTTATTTCCTTTTGAATATGATAACACGGAATAAAAGCTTTTTTCTAGGAGGAAAAAATCTTTAAAAGTTCGGTAAGGTTGTTTATGGTGTAATCGGGTTCTTCTGATTTTGAAAGCGGTTTCTGCAGGGCGCCAAAGCCTTGTTTTATCCAGACTGTTTTCATGCCGAGGGATTTTGCAGGAAGGATATCATTATCAAGACGGTCGCCGATCATACAGGTCTCTTGGGGTGAGCTGTTAGTCTTATCTAATGCGTATTCAAAAATGCGGATATCAGGCTTCATTACCTTAAGGTCCCAGGAAGAAATTATGTACTTAAAATATTGTAGAAGATCAAAAGCTTGCAGCCTTTCTTTTAAGCCGTCGAGTTGATTTGCAATTATTCCAAGCTCATATTTTTGGGAGAGAGATTTTATTACAGCCGGAGCTTCTTTGTATAGTGTTTCGAGTTCTGTACGGTAGGGAGCAACTTCTTTAAAATTATATTTGTCTATCAGCGTACGGAATTGAGGCTTGCGTTCGATTGAAGCAATTTCTATTTCGTGATAGATGTCGGTGGCAGAAAGTTCAAGCTCTTTTGCTTCGGCGGTTTGGGCCTGCTCCCTGCAGCGTACCTCCCAGACTGCGTCTTCATTTACAAGTGTGTAACCTACGTCAAAAAATAAGACTTTCATTTTTCTGCCTCCGCTTCTTTGCAATTTTGAAGTATGCGCTTGAGATATTCTTCGAACTCTTTGATTTCACTGGTGGAAAAACCTTTGTAAAAAAGTTCGTTCTGTTGTTCTGAGACTTCAGGGATTTTTGATTTGAAAATCTCGTCCTTTCCGGTTCGGGAAATAAGTGTGGCACGCTTGTCGTCGGGGCTTGGGATTCGCTTTACGTAACCGTCGCGTTCAAGGCGGTCGATAATTCCTGTGAGGGTTGCTTTGTCCAGGCTTGTTTTTTCTACCAGTTTTTTTATAGGAATATTATCTTCGTTCCATAAGGCAAAAATTACACGACCACGAGCGCCGGCTAAATCTTCCAGACCATTACGACTCAAGACATCATACCAAACACGCTGGCTAACCTGATGTATTTGAGAAATGAGAGTTCCACCTTCTGTGCGACCGTTTTTCATAAGTAAAATCCTGGTATTTCCCTTTCAATTTACCGAAGTTTCTAGTCTCTGGTCTTCTTTTTTGCCGGGAGTTGCTTGATTTACCGGTTCGCCAAAATCATGGACTTTACCGCCTCCCCAACAATGAAGATATTGTGTCGTAAACTTAAGAAGTGTATAATCCGGATCCTTTGCTCCCTTGTGATAATAAATAAACCAGCCTGTCTGCCAGAAATCTTCCTTTACAGACTGGTCAGTAACTTCTTCTATTGTGCCAATTGCGGACACACTCTTGAACTTTTTTGGAAGAACAAAATAAAGACAAGCCTTATTATTTGCCCGAAGCTGACGAACCTTTTGCGAAGAAGTGTTTGTCGTAAAATAAATTGTTAGAGTCTCTCCGTCTACAGAAATTGCCTTGTTTTTAAGTCTTGGATATTTTTTAGGATTCGCAAGATTTAAGAGGGCACGGATTTCCGGGAAGCCTTCAGTTTCATCTTTTCCAAAGGTTGCAATCTGAGCACATTCGGAGGACTGGATTATTTTTACTGCGTCTTTAATATTCATATCATCTCTTCTGAAAATTAGTTTGTATGCAAATTATATTACGAGAAGACTGATTTTGCAAGTATTCTTTATCAGTAAGTTTCTCAACTACAACTTTTTCTGCAGCCAGAGTAAATCATACCAGCGGTCAAACTTTTTACCGATAGCTTTCATATGGGCTACTTTTTCATAACCCATTTTTGTATGAAAATAATAACTGTCCTTCGTCAAATATTTATCTTCCATTTCAATGTAAGCAACGCCTGCAAGAAGATTCACAATACCCTGTTTTCGTAATCGCTCTTCGAGTTCTTTGTAAAGCAAGGAGCCTGCACCCTGTCTGTGGTATTCTTTATCAACATAAATTGAAGAAGTCGCCGTCCAGTTATAGGCTTCTCTTGAACTGTAGGCACTTGCATAAGCATAACCCACAATCTTGTCGTCTTTCAGACAGACAATGTATGGATATTTTTCCCTGATATGACGGATTCTTTCTTCAAATTCTTCAACAGATGGAACCTTGTATTCAAAAGAAACTGCGGTATTTTTAACATAATAATCATAAATCTCTACAAGTCTTTTTGAATCCGAAACTTTGACTTCGCGTATTAATAAATTACTATTCATTTTTCCATTCTTCCTTTGTTATCATGCAGGTAAATTCACCCGAAGTAATTCCAGTTTTTGGGTAGGTACGTGTGCCTTTATCATCAATTAGTTTCATTCCAATTTTTTTCATAACTCCAAAAGAAGCTTTATTTTTACAATCACACTGGGCATAAACCTTTTGAATATCAAGTCTTGTAAAGGCAAAGTCCAGCAATGCAGCAGCGGCTTCAGAAGCAAAACCACGCTGGCGATATTTTTTGTTTATAATCCAGCCCAGAGTTGCATAAGAATGATCCTCACTGTGTCCAAGGTCGCAGTCACAACCGCCAATTATTTTTCCTTCATAAATTATAACAAACTCAAAATCAGTCGGATTTTCAGATTCCCATTCTTCTACATTGCGTTTTACAAAATCAATAGTTTCTTCAAAGGTGTCGTTAGGCAGCCAAAACATCATTGTTATTTCTTTGTCGCCGGCATATTCGTGAATCTGATTTTCATCGCCCAGTTGGATTGGTCGAAGGGTAAGTCGTTCAGTTTTAAGTTCAATTTTTTCCATAAAATATTTTTCCTAAATTTAACCTGCTGACGCAATGTTTATCAGCAGCATTTTTATTCTACAGGATTTTTAGTTTTTCTCTCCAGTATTTTTCTTCCATCATATCAACTCCTAGAAAATTACTAAAGCGCTTGAAAGCATTTTCAAGGGCAGCAAGCATCTGGTCATTTATTTCGACTCCCGGCCCCCACCACCAGTTTTTGATTTGTAAAGGATTTTTCCCACGGTTAGGCTCGGGCTCAAAACGTGCAATAAACTTATTTTTATAAAGCACAGGAAGAACATAATAACCAAACTTCCTTTTTGCGGCAGGAGTGTAGACTTCCCAGGAATAAGAAAAATCAAAAAGCGCTTCAATAAGTCCGCGGTCCCAGATAAGGTTGTCCAGCGGGGCTATGAATTGAGAGATATTTTTGCGGGCGGGTTTGCCAAGAAGCTCGGAATCCTCTGAGCGGATATAAAACTTTTCTTTTGAGTTTTCGATTTGGAGTTCTAAAAGTTCGCCGGCGTCTACAAGTTCATTGATTGTTTGAGTTCGAAGAGTTTTATCAGAGACATAAAAACCAAGCCAGGTCCCGCCGTTTTTATTCCAAACAAGTCCGACTGCCCCTATGCGGCGTTTAAGATACCAGCGGGCAAAATCTTTGTCGTCTTTAAAAGGGGCGCCCGCATTTAATATTTCAGCCGGGAAAAGCCTTTCTGCCAGATCATAAACCTTGTGATTTTTCTGCTTGTTGCTTATTCCAAGAATGCCGGAATGATATAGATAATCCAAAGCCGCGCTCGAAAGTTTTTTGTGCCCCCAGGGGCCAGAATCTACACTCTGACCTATCTTTATTTTACTTGCAGGCAACGGGCCGTTTTTGCTGATGTATTCTTTTATTTCATCAAGCAAATCCAGGGCCGCAAGAGATTTTCTCCAGGTAAGAATACCCTTCAGTTGCTCTACAGTTTTCTGCCTGATTCTTGCCATTGCAGGATAATCTTGTGTCGGGATAATGGAAATCATTTTGTCTGCAGCGTCGTAAAGAGAGCGGTCTTTGTAAAGCAGGTTTTGCAAAACTTCCGAACGGTAGTTAGTTATGCGAGACTGCAAAACCAGATCTGCATTACGGCCAACAACATCAAGCGGGTCAAATTGAACACAGCGAACTTTATTAAAATAATCCAGAACTCCGTCGGAGCCCTTGCGTTTTTCTGCTCCATTCAACCCCTGATAATTTACGAGAAAATTTCTTGCGTCTTCCTTTGAAATTTTTTGCATTTTCATATAACTCTTTTTTTATTTTTGCATAAGTCATTGCATCTACAGCAGATACAACAACATTTTATAGATTATTATATCTTAATTTCGCCCAGCCTTTCAAAACCTCAAACAATTCTTCAAAATTATCTGCCTTGTAATCAATATCATATTCCTTCATCGATTTTTCAATCTCTCCCTGTGGCATAAACCAGCAGGAAGTAAGTCCGGCATTTTTTGCACCAAGCATATCCGAAGAAAGAGAATCGCCTATAACAATACAGTTTTCCTTTGGCTCAGCAATTTTGTTCAGAACGATATCAAAGTATTCATTTGACGGTTTTGAATAAGCCATTGCTTCGCTTACAAAAGTTTCTTTTATATACTGATTAAGACCTGTAGATTCAAGGCGGCCCTTTGCATTTACTACGGCTCCATTTGTAATAATGTAAATTCTGGCATTCTTAATCTGGCTGCTAAGTTTTTTTACAAAGTCCAGGGCACCTTCCATAAGAACTCCGTTACGTGCCATTTCATTTATAAAGTCGCTGTTGATTTTTAAAAGATCCATTTTGTTTGTGTCTGCGCCACACTTTTCAAAGAGCAGCTTAAAGCGGGTTTCAAAAAGCTGGATCCTTGTAATATTTTGCTTTTCCAGTTCAAGCCATAGCTCCTTGTTGTGGTCCTTAAAAAAATCATAAAGTTCGTCAGAAAAATTAAAACCGTTTTGAGTCACAATAATTTTTAAGGCAATATATTCAGATGCGTGAAAGTTTAACAAAGTCTGATCCAGATCAAAAAGAAAGTTCGGGTGAAAATGATTTTCCTCAAATAATTTTTTTTCTCTAAGTTCAAAGCGGCCTTTTCGCCAGTCTGCATAACCTGTAATCACATAGCCGCATTTATCATACAAACGCCGCGAATAAGGATTTTGCGTAAAACAATCAAGGCGGATTGATTCATATTTTTGTGAACGGCAAATATCTTCGATATGATTTATTGTTTTTGTGGCGATTCCCTGATTTTGAAAATCTGGATTTACACAAAGCCTGTGAATTACGCAAAAGTGCGACTGGGGACAAATCCATTTTCCATTTTTGTATTCTTCATCACATTCTTCATTCAAAACAAAACAGACCGCGATTGAACCGTTTTTCTTTCCAATGAACATTTGATTTTTTTTCAAATCTTCTTGAAGTATCTGTCGGTCGGGGTAAATTTCATCCCACTGAGGAATATTCTGTTCGTCCATTTTTTTTATTGCATTTTGGTATAGCCGATAGATTTCTTCAAAATCATCTTTTGTTGCCTGCTTGAATTTTAGAATTGTATTCCATTCGTTCCGGGTAATTGCATAAGCATAAGAAATTTCATTTTTTGGATCGGGATATTCTTTTACTTTTTTCATGCCGTTTGCAAGTGCCGTAGAAAAAGAAGCCACATTTGTATATTTCATGTAAGAATAAATTGTATCGTACTTTGTATTTTCAAAAACCCAGTTGCGAACGGCACGAGCAGCTTCTTTTGCAAAACCACGGCGCCAGTTTTTTTTATGAATGTGATAACCAATTTCCGGGAGCAGCTGACCGTCAATATTCTGCAGCGTTATTCCGCAGTCTCCGATAAACTCACCTGTTTCTTTGAGAACTACTGCCCAGAGACCCCAGCCATACTTCTGATAATTTTCAAGATTCCATTCAATCCAGCGGCGGGTGCGGGCTTCGTCAAAAGGAGCGGGGTAGTGCTGCATGGTTTCCGGGTCGGACATAATTTCATAGAGGGAGTCAAAATCATCCATTGTGTATTCGCGTAAAATCAATCGGTCTGTTTGCAGCTGCATTTGTCTCCTCTTTTTTATACCGCAACTTTAATCTGTCAGAGTTTTCATTGGCTGACTCCAACGGCCAAGCTCCCGACCATCAATGGAGGTGTAAGTTGTTTCTCCCGCGGTAATCACAGGAGCAGCAATTTTTAGCCGCTCCATAAATGACAGGCTCTTATCCTTGAGTTTTTCTTCTATCATAACATTGCAGATTTCACAAAGGAAAATATCACTGCCTTCGGCGGCATGAATCTCTTTTACAACACGCAGTTCAAAGCTGACAGGACTTTCTGCAATTGTTGGGACATCAAGCACCTGACCCTGTTCAATAGTCGGGCAGAATTTCATTTTATTGGGATTATCGCGGCCGCTGGTACAACCATAATAATCAGCAAGGGGAAGCAGTTTTTCTGTTACAAGGTTCGCAGAAAAAATTCCATTCTTACGGATTAAATCTTTTGTCAATTTTTCTTCGCCGATGCAGGCCATCACTCCCATGCGAGGCTCTTTGTTCACTTCTATCGTAGCATAACTGAACCAGCAGAAAAGTCCAAAGTCTGGTGTACCATCATCCTTTTTAGTTCCATATAAAAAGAGCGACTGGGGACAAAAATCATTTCCTAATTTTCCTTTTACTTTTGACATTTTTTTCTCCATTTTTTTATTTCAAATATGTTTTTATCACGCTTTTCAAAAGCTTTGAAGAAAGAGGCTTTGTCGAGGTCTCCATTGTGATGATGAGATTTTTGCCAGGGAAAAATCCGTTCTCGGCGTAGAACTCAAGTTTTTCGGTGGCACGGGCAGCATACTCTGGATCATCCATCATACCGAAATGTTCCCAGGCAAATTCCTGGCGGGTTCGAAGATTCAGACAATAAAAATCGGGATGAAGATGACAGATATCCTTATTGTAGAAGTCTACCGCCTTCCTATCTACCAGAAGCGGGAACTCATATCGATAAGGCACACCCGCCGCCTTGAGGGCATTTGCAATAATCACTTCGGACTTGGAACGCACCTGCTCATTGTTATCGGTAAAAAGCTGCGGTGCCTCTTCAGGAATTTTCTTGTACCGATATTCCACCTTGAGCCAGGCAGCGGCATAGGATTCGTCATCCAAGGTAAGCGGCGTAACAACTTCCTGGCGGGTGGATGCAAGCTTATGGTACACAGTGTCACTGCATTTTTCTTTGTAGGCTTTTATAAAATCTTTGAGCTCTTTAATTTCTGCCTGAATTGCCGGGATACTTTTCTGGTCGTAATCATTTTGTATAAGGCTGCGGGCCAGCTTTTCCTGAGAGCGGGGAATATAAGTTCCCTGAGCATCGGATGGAGAAGAGCGTTTGTAAAATTGCAGATAGTTTTTCTGCCTTACAATTCGTACTAATCCAGATGGATTTTTTTTTACAGCAAACTGTTTTGTTTTGAGAACATCCTCCAATTCAGCAATACGGGATTCGATTTGAGGAAGAAATGTGGATGGAGATAATAATTCCAACTTTTTAATGACTCACCCCCTGAAGCTCGCCTCCTTTCAGCGGCTTTCATACTATAAAGATAAATGCAAATTAGTATTTTGACAAGAAATTTTTGATGAAAACATATATTTGCGGACTATTTAGTAAATTATATGTTTAAAACCCTTGAAAAAGTTTCCTTCTGCTGCTTTCTAGAATTGTTCCCATCTGAAGTTTTATGTTTTAAACATATATTTTGCCTTATTGCCTCTATTTATATGTTTTTACTAACAAAAACATTGAATTATCCTTTTTTGTTAACATATAAATTTGATGATTATAACAAAATATATGTTGATTCACAAAAATTTGGCATTTTTTTGTGAATCAACTTAAATATCCCTTTTCCACCCCGTGCCAGAGCCTAGAGGAGCGATGCATCCCCCTTTCGCAACACGCTCATCAAAATATCAGTCTTACAAAGACAAGCAAGCAATAACAAGCCAAAAGTCAGATTACAGAAGCTGAACATCAAATAAGAAACTTGTAAAAAAAAATCAAACCCTATAATATGAAAAGACTAATATGATAAAATTTATTGAAGACGCTAACGAGCGCAGAAAAATTTCAAGACAGATTCTGGAAGCTCTGCCCGAGTGGTTTGAAGTGGATGAAAGCCGGGAGCAGTATATCCGTGAATCAGCGGAACTGCCTTTCTGGGCTTCGGTTAACGGAGATGAAAACCAGGGCTTTCTTTGCCTGAAAGAAACCGGCAAGGCGACCATGGAACTTGCCGTAATGGGAGTCCTAAAGGAATGCCACCGAAAAGGAATCGGAAGAAGACTTTTTGCGGCTGCCAAAGACTATGCTGCCAGAAAAGGATATGAGTTCATTCAGGTCAAGACCGTCCGCTCCGGAGTCTATGCCGATTACGATATTACAAATGCCTTTTATCAAAGCCTCGGTTTTAAGGAACTGGAAGTTTTCCCAAAATATTGGGACGAAGCAAATCCCTGCCAGATTTATGTAATGTCTCTCAAGAATGCAATCAACACGATTTCAACCCGTCACAGTTATCGCGGCGAGTTTTTGCAGGAAAGCGTTCCTGAAGAAGATCTTTTGACAATCGCAAAAGCAGGCCTCGATGCGCCTTCAGGATGCAACAAGCAGACAACAGATTTAATCATAGTCAACGATTCTGATATGCTGAATAAAATCAAAGCACAACTTGACCCGCCGGTTGCACAGACAGCGCCCGCCATGATTGTTGTCCTTACCCGAAGGATAAATGCATACAGGGACAAATGCTTTGCCGTCCAGGATTATTCCGCCGCCATCGAAAACATGCTTCTCGCCATCGTTGAGCTGGGATATCAGAGCTGCTGGTACGAAGGACACATTACAGATGATGACAGGATTTGCGACAAAATTGCCGCTGTTCTGAATGTTCCAGAAGAATACGATGTAGTCTGCATCCTCCCCGTCGGAAAAGCAAAAGACGACTTCCACGCCCCCAGCAAAAAGCCTTTGTCGGAACGAGTCCGCTTCAACCGCTGGACGCAATAGAAGCCGTCGATGAATTGTCTGGACAGTAAAATCTAAGGAACCACTGATTAATTCAGAACCATGTCATTCTCGGACTAAAGATTGCCGGGGCAAGCCCAACAATGACATTGTGCTATAAATCAGTGGTTTTCTACTCCTTCTTCTTCACCGGAAGACAAATCTCGC
>JAILQA010000133.1 GCA_024699205.1 Treponema sp.
TGCCTCTCTGGCTGCTTTTGATTATGATTGCTGGCCTTGCTGTAATTTCTTTCCTTACACCGGAGCTGGGCTACAGCTCGGGCTGCTTTGTACTTGGACTTGGTTTACTTGGACTTCTCTGGTATCGTCTTTCGCAGAAAAAATCCGGCAGTGAAATCTGGCAGCTTGTGAAAGAACTGGACTGGGAAACTATCGCCTTTTTGATTGGTATTTTTGTTGTTGTAGGCGCCATCAGCGAAACAGGATTGCTTGATGATTTTGCAGGATGGCTCGCTCACGTAACAGGCGGTAGCAAATTCGCAGGCTTTATTTTGATTCTTGCCTTCTCTATTTTGATCTCCGGATTTGTAGACAATGTTCCATACATCATCGTAATGCTTCCTGTTGCAGGCTCGCTTGCCACAAGTCTTGGAATCCAGAAAGAGCTTTTGATGTTTGCACTTTTGATTGGTTCATGCCTTGGCGGAAACCTCACTCCATTTGGAGCTTCTGCAAACGTAGTTGCAATGGGAATCCTCAAACAAGAAGGTCACCCTATCACCTTCCCAGGCTCCTTAAAAAGCTCTGCACCTTTTACAATTCTGAAAGCCGCCGCAGCCGCAGCTTTGCTCTGGGCAATCTGGGCATAAAATAGTACCGTCACCCCGAACTTGTTTCGGGGTCTCTTTTTTTTACTAATCTTTTTTCTCCATCCTCCGAAAATTACAGTAGAAGCCCAAAAAGTGATGATCGGCTCACAGGAACATAAAGTTTTCCTGCTGCACCTCCAATGGCACCGCTGTAAGAATAAGCATTACTGAAATTTCCGATTGCACTTGTCATTTTTGAACTCCAACCTCTCCCACTTTTTGGGCTTCTACTCATATTTTCGGAGCCTGAAGAAAAAAGATTAGAAAAAAAATCTACCATAAAAACTGACAATGACAGTCAGTCCGCAATGTGCTATTATCACCTTATGTTTTCTGATACACATTTTCATTTTAAGATGATGACTACAGAGTGCGGAGTTGATGGCGTTGAGGTTTTATCTGCCATGGCTGCCCGAAATACTTTTTTTGGACTTGATATAGGAACTCATTCAGATGATCTTGCAGAACGTCAGGCTTGTGTAGAATCTGCAATTGCGGGAATTGCCGACAGTAAGCTTGCCGCAAAAGCCCGCGACTTTATGTATTTTTCTGCCGGAATCTGGCCGGATGTAGATTCCATTCATGACAGGGAAAATCAGATCAAAATATTGCGCCAGTCTATAGAAGCTGCCAGAACTGCCGGCGACCAGGATACACTTCACCGCTCTGTTGTG
Organism: Treponema sp.; assembly: GCA_024699205.1. Lineage (GTDB taxonomy): Bacteria > Spirochaetota > Spirochaetia > Treponematales > Treponemataceae > Treponema_D. The sequence continues at coordinate 1,304 of JAILQA010000133.1, forward strand.
GCAGTAGGTGAGTGCGGTCTGGATCATCACTGGAACCCGAGTGGGGAAGACGGCCGCTGCGAATCTGATTTTGATGAAGCTACCTACCGCGGGGAGCGGGAAATGTTTGAGGCTCATCTGGAACTGGCTCGGGAATTGAAATTACCTGTTATTGTTCACAGCCGCGATGCTTTTGAAGATTCTCTCGACTGTATAAAGAACGTCGGTTATGACAATGGAATTATTCACTGTTACAGCTACGGGATAGATGAGGCCAGAGCCTTTCTGGACCGGGGCTGGTACATTGCTTTTGGTGGCGCCATCACCTACAACAAAAAAGCAAAACTTGAAGCAATAAAAGAGCTGCTGCGCTTTGTCCCTGCAGACCGCTTTTTGTGCGAGACAGATGCGCCTTACCTTGCGCCGGTGCCATTGCGCGGCACTGTAAATACCCCGGTAAATGTTGAACATGTTTACAACTTTGCAGCAGAAGTTCGCGGAACAAGTCCTGAAGAACTCAGCAGACTTGTAGATGATAATATAACACATCTTTTTTTCGACAAGTAAAAATAACTGTGCTATCATAAAAGTATATATTGGAAAAAAGGAGTTGCTATGAAAAAAGTGATTTGTTTTTTAAGTGTGTTAATGGCTGCTGCCTGTCTTTTTGCTGCAGGCGCAAAGTGGAAACCTTCAGATATTTATCATCAGAAAAAATTTGATAAACTAATCCAGACCTACAATTTGACCAAGACTTATACTAACGACAAAATTGAAGTTTATAAAAATGAAGATACCAAGGACTGGGTTTATATTTATCGTGAGGGAAGCGAAGAAAATTATGATAAAAGAATTTACTTCACAGCCTTTGCTTCTTTAGGTGGAGTTTTTGATTCCTGCATGGTTTATGGCGGATTCACAAGTCATGCAAAGGATGTTAAGTATTTTTATTCTTATATAAATGAAGGCAATACAGCAATTCCAAAAGGCGACTTTTTAGGAAGATCGACATATGTTTGGAATAATCCAACCTGGATTTTCTGGTACATGTTCAGATATAGAGCTCACATATTTACTCAGCTGAATGGTTTTAAAACTATAATGGGCTTAGAGGATGTTGAGATTCCGGAAGATGTAGTTGAAAGATATGCCTATTTCAGTGAGTGGCTAATTGAAAATAATAAAGATGAAGAGGCCTACAAAAAGCTTCGTGGAGAATATTCCGCTTATCTAAAGGCGCACAAGTAATTCTTTTTCTTCATCGGTGAGAGGGCGCCACTGGCCGGGTTTTAGGTCTGGCGGCAGTTCGAGTTTACCGATGGCAAGCCGTTCGAGTTCTGTGACCTCGTTGCCGAGGGCGCGGAAAATGCGGCGGACTTCGTGGAACTTTCCTTCGTTCACGGTGATTTTGC
>JAILQA010000149.1 GCA_024699205.1 Treponema sp.
AATGCATTCATCAGTAAGAGCATTAAATCTTTCATAATCCAATGAGCCTACTGACTCATCGATTGTCTTTAACATTGAATCAAAATATTCTTTCATAAAACTTCCTCCAGATAGTAAAGTCCGTTATAGAACGCACCGCAAACAGAATCATAGTCTTGCCATGCATAAGTAGTAAGAGAAAGCCAGATAATTGCATGAAGGATTTTTATCTGTCTTTCTGATACTTCATTTCCTAACAAATCAAAAAAAGTTTTTTCCATATCTTCCCAATGACTGGATTCAATCTTTAATTCAACATCGTTTTCGCGCATATCACGTCGGAATCGTTTAAGATTAAATTGGTCATAATTTCCAACTATAGAATAGTAAACTTTTGCCCAGTCATAGGCAGTATCACCATAAAGCTCTGTTTTACCAAAATACCCTCGAGGATCAATTAAAACAGGACTTCCGTCAGCACGAAGCATCATATTACTGAAAGTACAGTCTCCATGAATCAGACGAAATTCTGTTGGGTAAAATGAAGAAACAATTTTTTCAACTTCTTCCCAGTGATAAAAAATATTACGACATTTTCGGCCGTTTACAGTTACATACTCATCGTTTGCAAATGGAACTAATTCTCGCACCTTTGAAAGTCTATCCTTTGTTTTTCCAATATATGCATCATCAAGACTTTCAATATTTGAAGGCACACCTTCAAGATTCTGAACTGATTTTAAGCAATCAATTATCTGAGTAAGAATCTTTTTCTTTTCTTCAAAAGAAATGTCTGTATACTCGTATATATTCTTACCATCTATCTTTTCCATTGTAAGAGGATCAAGAGCATAGATTTTTGGTATGTTATTAAAATTTTTATCCGCTACTTTTGAATACCAGGCCTTCTCGCGAACTGCAAGCTTTCTGCCCTGTTCATCAATTCCTTCTTTTATAATTCTGTCACCTGATACTGTCATCTTATTGAACGGACGGCATTTTTCTATTCCAAGCTTCTCATATTCAGACAAAAGTCCGAATTCTCTTGTTTTTGTAAGTGGTAATTCCTTAAATTGTATTTTCTTTCCAGAAAGATAACGCATAAACTCGCCTGAATCAGGAACATCATTCAAAATCTTTTTATCAGAAAAAATGAAATGACCTGCAACGCCATGATTTTCGCTAGGTTCTTCAGAAAAAAGACCTTCTTCATATTTCCAGCGACATCGAAAACCTTTTGATACTCCAATATAATCATCATCCTCAGACGGAAGTTCATAATCATCTGGAAGCACAAGATCACACCAGGTAAGCATGAACGGTTCATTTTCTGGAATAAGAGCAAGAGAATCTGCAAGTCCTGCACATGTACCAGGTTTACCTTTTCCATCTACAATCTGATAATCAACCTCAGCAAATGCAGCAAGATATTTTTTCAATACATCTATTTTGTAATCACCTATAACAATAAATTTCTTATCAGGAAATTTTCTAAAAAGGTGAAAAATCATTGGAAGATTTTGAACTGGAACAAGTGCCTTTGGCTTGTTATGAGTCAGATACTCCAAACGAGTCCCTTTTCCACCTGCCTGCACAATTATGTAATTAATCATCTAATTGCCTCTGATTTTTTCCATATATTTCTGTTACAAACATATTTTCCATATTCTGCACAACTCTCTTCTGCTCTCGCACAAAACTGTCGTGCAATATCTGAAATTTCACTTCTCGGAAGTTATATACGCTAAGATAGTTCGAAAAATGTCTTCTGAATGTTCGCGGTTCCATTGAGTCTGGGGTGCCGGTAAGGACATAATAATTCGGATCCTTGTCTGGCACTGCTTCAAGGATTTTTGCTGCGAGCTGAGAAAGTTTTACTGTTCTTTTTGTGTTGGATAGAGAAGCTTCAACTATCTTTGATTTTTGAGATTCGTCTTGTGTCAGGACACGGCTTAGCGAGCGGCTGATTGTTACAGTATTGTTTTCGAAATTAAAATCTTCCCATTTGAGGGCACAAATCTCACCTATTCTGAGCCCAAGGAAAAGGCTTAACAGAACCCCAATGTTATCGTTATTCTGTTTTTGCTTAGCAATTTTGATGATTTTTTCAACTTCTTCATCAGTCAGAAGAGTTTTTTCCTGAACCTTAAAATTCACTGTGATTTCAGGAATTTTAAAATCAAGAAGCATAGGTTTTACATAACCCTGATGCATTCCATATAAAAGAATCTGTTTTACACTTCTAAAAATTATTGACTTTGTTTTTACAGTAGGAGCTTCGCCATCAGCTTTTAAGTTGATGATACGATCTGATATAAGTTCTTCAGAAATATCAGATAAATCAACATCACCAAAATTTGGAATTATGAATTTCTGAATATTATAGTTTTGTAAATAGAAGGAAGATTGTTTTAAAGATGTGCGCTGTTCGTCGGAAAAAGATAATGCTAAATCGCCAAAAGTTTCAATTTTGGGATTTATCTGGTGGTTAGAGAGTGCCCCCCCCCCGTCTAGTTATTTGTATAGTATTTTTATTACTTTCCAAATTCATATCTTTACCGTAATAAAATCACAATATCATATATGTTTTTTTATTGCAAGAATACAAATCAAAATAAAAAAAAGCACCAGGGCGGAGAGTAAGAGTCCCTGGTGCAAACATCAGTCGGTTAGAGGTATAAAAGGGTTTAACCAATCAATGTTTCAATTGTCTGAGTAGCAATGTTGTGATAAGCGTAGCTGTAAAGGATTTCAGCTACATCACGCAAAGGCTTTCTGATCTTCAAGCCCATGTCGTAAGCGAATGTTGAAGCAGCCTTTGTTGATTCTGGATTCCAGAGTTTTGCATTGTCCAGGCTTACGAAAGAAACCTTTTCTGAATCTGCAATTGCTTTGATGTGAGCG
>JAILQA010000164.1 GCA_024699205.1 Treponema sp.
CTATGGGTCTTATTACAGAACCAGAGGGAGACAATCCTTATGGCCGCTACAAGATTTTGAGCGATATTCTTGGTGAAGAAGACCACCTTGGCGATATGGACTTTAAGGTAGCAGGTACTGAAGATGGTATTACAGGCTTCCAGATGGATATTAAGATTGCCGGTGTAACAACTGAAATCATGAAAAAGGCTATGGAACAGGCTCGTGCAGGTCGTCTTTTCATTCTTGGAAAGATGAAGGAATGTATTGATAAGCCGGCTCCACTTGCTGCAAATGCACCTCAGATTCTTACAATGAAGATTCCAGTAGACAAGATTGGTGCTTTGATTGGACCAGGTGGAAAGAATGTAAAAGCTTTGTGTCAGCAGTATGATGTAACAATCAACACTGAAGATGACGGAACTGTTACAATTTATGCTAAGAACGGAATGAATGCTGAAGCAGCTAAAAAGGCTGTAAAAGGTATTACAGAAGATCCTGAGGTTGGAACAATTTATCAGGGAACTGTAAAACGCATTATGGAGTTCGGTGCATTTATTGAAATCCTTCCTGGAAAAGAAGGTCTCTGCCACATTTCTAAGCTTTCTAAACAGAGAGTAAGCAAGGTTACAGATGTTCTTAAGGAAGGTCAGGTAATTCCTGTAAAACTCCTTGAAGTTGACAAACAGGGCAGATTGAATCTTAGTTATATAGACGCAATTGAGTCATAAGTTTTTTTTAGGGGCTTGAAAACTCAATTTTCCCCCTAAAAAAAAGCTGGTAGTTGTACGAATTACAGCTACCGGTATTTTTTTTGCTTAAAAAATCAACAGAAAATTAAAAACGAACTCTAGGCCTTTGTTCATTTACAAACCCATGAATGCAGTTTTGCGTCTACAAAACTGCAGGCGAAGGCAAAATAAACTTATAAATATAAATCAACTTTCAGCCTTCGTACTTTTATAACCCCACGTCCGCAGTTTGTGTCAACAAACTGCAGGCGAAGGCAAAATAAACTTATAAATATAAATCAACTTTCAGCCTTCGCCACTTCGCTATAATCAATATCAATGGCAGCAAGAATCTTGTAATCAGGGTAAGCTGCCTGAACTTCTGCGACTACATTTTCAAAATCCTTCTGACGGTCTTTTGAATCAAAACTAATCACCAAATCAAAACGCAGGTTTTTTGTAACTTCATCATCATAAAAGCCGTGAAATTGCAGCACATTTTCATATTTTTTTACAATCTCTGCAATATTATTTCTTATTTCAATGGCTTTTGTTGATTTGGTATTAAAGGCATATACCCCGATAGCTGTAAGAAGAACCTTGTGCTTGTTATAAACTTCCAGCTGGATTTTGCGGGCGAGATTGTCAATTTGTTCTGCTGTATAAGTATCCGGGATTTCAATATGAACCGAACCATTAAAAGAATCCGGACCATAGTTATTTAAAACTAAATCATAGGCACCGTAAACATTTTCAAATGATTTGATTGTTTTTTTTATGTCAATTACCAGGGAAACTTCTGCTCTTTCTCCAAGTATTTCTGAAAGGGTTTCAATAAGCATTTCACAGCCTGATTTTATAATCAAAACTGAAATGATTGCACCAAGCCATGCTTCAAGAGAAAGACCGAAAATCATAAAAATAATTGCGGCAACCAGGGTTGAAGCAGAAATTATAGAATCAAGAAGAGCGTCTTTTCCTGAGTTTTCCAGTGACATTGAATTATAAGTCTTTCCTTTTGCTTTTACATAAAGTCCCAGAATAATTTTTACAAATACACCGATTGCGATAATAATCAGCGAAACAAAAGAGTAATCAGGCTGCTGGGGAGTAATGATTTTCTTTACTGATTCAACAAACGATGTAATACCGGCATAAAGAATAATCAGTGAAATAATCATGGCACTAAGATATTCAATTCTTCCGTAACCAAAAGGATGCTTTTTATCTGGTGCTTTTCCAGCAAGCTTAGTGCCTATAATCGTGATGATTGATGAGGCGGCATCAGAAATATTATTTACTGCATCAAGAACAATAGCAATGGATCGTGAAAAAAGGCCGATTACAACCTTGCAGACAGAAAGAAGAAGATTCGCGAGAATCCCGATTATACTTGTTTTAATAATTCCTTTATTTCTTTGATTATCATGCATATTGGCTACCTTCCATTTTTGTGTTTTCAGTAATAATTTTAGTAAATTAAATCAGAGTTTCTTTAAAAGTAAAACCGTAATATCATCCGAAGAACGGAAATCACCTTTGAAAGCTTTATAATGGGCAATCAAATCAGAAATCTGATCTTTGCAGGTTTTGAAAGTGTTAATTTTGAAGGTATCCAGAAGAAGATCTTTTCCGTAAGAAAGACCATTTTTATTTGTATTTTCTGTGATACCATCAGTATAAAAGAGGATTTCATCCCCTGGATTCATTTTG
>JAILQA010000244.1 GCA_024699205.1 Treponema sp.
TTGTGCTTGCTGTGTTGTGGTAAGGAATATTGTGTTTTGCTCCCACGAGCCTTGCACATTCGGCAGCTTCTTCCAGATCCATATTGTAGATTCCGTCACAGCAGAAAAAAGCGTAAGTAATCTGGTTTTTTGAAAGCTGGGCCATTTGTGGAGTCTTAGAGGTGTCGCCTGAAACATAAACAGAAGTGTCGTTCTTGAAGGTAAGAATATAGCCTACACATTCAGCTGGATTATGCATGCGGTTATAGCCTGCCTCTACAGCTTCAACCTTTACAAATCCAAAATCAAAGCTCTGGTGCTTACCCTTAACTATGGCATGTCTGTGAGTTATAACCCTGCAGTCAGGTGCCCGTTTTTTTACCTTTTCAATCTGATTGTGGTCAAAATGTCCGTGAGTCACCAGAATCAAGTCGGCGGTTGGCTCATACTGCTCTTCGCTTCCCGCATATGGGTCGATGTAAATGACTTTACCTTCTTCTGTGGTAATTCTTATGCTGGCCTGACCCATATAAAGCAGGCGGGGAGCATTTTCTTTTTGAGCAAATGCTCCGCTATGAAGTGTAAGTGCAAAAGCAGTAAGAGCTAAAAGTTTACGCGTATGTTCCATTTGCCATCTCCTCGTGTTTTATTTGTGCGGCGGGATTGCTGATCGAAATATCTGATTTCAGCTGTCTTTTCCAGATTCCCCGCAGGAAGAAAATGCTTAGGGCAAAAATGACTGACTCGGAAATTGGGAAGGATACCCATACCAGTGTTACGCTTTTTGTCTGAGCAAGAAGGGCGGAACTTCCAACCAGAGCAATTGCCTGAACTATGCTTACCACAAGAGCAAGCCTGCTTTGTCCTGTTGCCTGAAAGACTCCGCTTGCCATGATTGTGATGCCCGAAATGATGAGTGAAGTTCCGATGATTCTGAATGCATCAATTCCGATTGAAAGCATTTCGCCCGAAGCAGAAAAGAGGGAAAGCAGGGCGGAAGGAATAAGCTCGTAAAGGGCTGTTCCCACCAGCATGATGACTGCACTTGAAACGATGGCGATTTTAATAACCCGTCTGACTCTATCGTATCTTTTTGCACCCATGTTGTAAGCAACAATTGAAATTATGGTGTTTCTGATTCCCCAGACTGGAAGAGCCGCAAAGCTTCGAACTCTGTTATAGATGATGTATACGGCCGGAGCTGCAAGGGAAAGTGAAATGAGCACCTGGTTCATTCCAAAAATCAGGATGGAGTTGATTGAATAAGTGAGTGTTGTTGGAATTGCAATTGCCATGATGTTTTTGATTATCGCAAAATCAGGCAGGAAAGAACATATGGAGATTTTGATATCATGATTTTTTGTAAGATTCAAAATAAGACCTGTGCTTCCTGCTGCAACCTGACCTATCACTGTTGCAATTGCGGCTCCTTTTATTCCCATTGCAGGAAGTCCAAGCCAGCCAAAAATCAGAATCGGGTCGAGGATTGTATTTGTGATTGCTCCTGTGAGTAAAACCGTCATTGAATACTGGGTGCGGCCTGTGGCAGAAAGAAGGCGTTCGGTAAGAGATTGAAGCATGAGGCCGAACGAAAAAATCATGACGATGGAAGTGTATTCCGTTCCAAGCCTGATGATTTCTTCGTCCGAGGTTTGCAGGCGGAAAAAGGCTTCTGAAGCAAAAATACCGGCAAGGAGGAAAATCAGATAAAGAAAGGCTGTGAGTAAAAATCCCTGGCCGACAACTTTCTGAACTCCTTTTTTATCTTTTTCACCAAGCTTTTTTGAAAGAAGGGCATTAACACCGATTGCAAGGCCAAAAGAAAATTCTACCATGAGGGAAGATGCTGGTGCACCAAGAGAAATTGCCGTAAGGGCTGCATTGCCAAGCCTGCCCACAAAGATTGAATCTACAAGGTTATAAAGCGAAGAAACCAGTACGGAAAAAATCATGGGCATTGCCATCTTAAAAAGAAGTTTTCCTTCGCTCATGCTACCCATGATATTTTCTGTTTCCAGTGTTTTTTCCATTGAAGGCTCCTGTGCACTTGCAAAATAATGGGCAAGTGTCTTATAATTTTTCATAAAGAGCATAGCACGAGCTGTCACACTTTCAATGGGCAGAATGTGGCGAAGTGTGAGATATGCGACAGATTCTGAGGAAATGCCCAGAAAAAGAGGAAAATCATGACCGAGAAAAAAGAAGATTTACGAATTGCGCGAACCAAGGAATCAATAAAAAAGGCCTTTAAGGAACTGGTCTGTGAACTGCCTTATGAAAAGGTGACGGTCAAGGCCATTGCGGACAGGGCCGAAATTAACCGCAACACATTCTATCTGCATTATGAAACTACGGATGATGTTTTGAAGGAGATTCAAAGCAGGCATATCAGCGAATATATTGAAAAGGTAAAAGACCTTACCTACACAGAAGATTATCCGAAACTTATAAGAAGCTTTTTTGAATACAACGAAGCACAGGATGATTTTTTTAAGAAGGTTACCTGCGACAGCCGTTTTGATTATATCCGCGAAGGAATGCAGAAAAAAGTTTCGGCACATACCCATCAGCAGACTAAAACCCTCCATGACAAAAGCACCTATATCCAGAATATCGTAAGGGCTTATTCAACATCGGTTCTTACCCTTTACCGCCAGTGGGTTGCTGATGGCCGTAAGATTCCTATGGAAGAAATGATTGAGCTTGCAACGACGCTTCTGGAAAATGGGATGAAGGGATTTTCATCACGATAGTTTTTGAACAGCCTGCCATTAAGTTTCAGATACAGATTTACGAAGATTATACTCGTTCTTTATGAAGCGTAAGATGATTTATATCTTTGTTTCCAGCTCTTGAATTTGAGAAGAAGTTGTAGCCCAGCTGGTCGCAAAACGAACCACGGTATGATTTTCGTCATATTTTTCCCAGAAACTGAAAGTGCAGGTCTTTGACAGTTCGTCCATTTTTGCATTTTCCAAAATGATAAATTTCTGATTTGTGGGACTTTCTATAAAAGTCTGGTAGCCCTTGCTCTTAAAAATATTTTCAAGCTCAGTTGCCTGGTCTATTCCATTTTTCCCGAGTTCAAAATAAAGATTGTCAGAAAAAAGTGTGTCAAATTGAATGCCTGTTATCCAGCCCTTTGCCAGCAGTGCGCCATGCTGTTTTACTATAGTAAAAAAATGTGGAACCGTATCTGGCTTTGGAAATACCACTGCTTCG
>JAILQA010000281.1 GCA_024699205.1 Treponema sp.
GCATAAAAAGCAGGCTATTTTCTACGGACTTTGAACTCCAATTTGGTATTTTTGCTCTTGTTGTCATCATATTTCTTATACTTGTTGTAAAGCTCCTGCTGGGCGTGGAAATCGGCCTGATTTTTTTCTTTTTGAACAGGCTCCCAGGTTCCGTTTGGCAAAAGATTATGGGCATTTGTGTTGTCCATAAAGTAGGTATCCAGAATAGATTTAATGTCATTAAAGGCATTTTTATCCAGAATTGGGAACATGAGTTCTATTCGGCGGTCAAGATTGCGGCTCATCCAGTCGGCACTTGAGCAGTAGAGTTCCGGGGCTCCTCCATTCTGGAAATAGAAGATTCGCGAATGTTCAAGATAGCGGTCAACAATGGAAACTACTTTGATATTTTCGCTCATACCCTTTACACCTGGAACCAGCATACAGATTCCGCGGATATTGAGAAGGATTTTTACTCCTGCATTGCTTGCCTTGTAAAGGGCCTGGATTATTTCCTGGTGAGTAAGACTGTTCATTTTTGCAATTATTAATCCCGGGTTCTCTGGACTGGTGCGGTCTATTTCGCGCTGAATCATTGAGAGCAGCTGCTGTTTTATGGTTACTGGCGCCATTGCAAGACAGTTCATTTTCTGGAGGGTAGAATAGCCGGTTACAAGGTTGAAAAAGTTTGTGGCATCATTTGCAATCTGTGGATTTGCGGTAAAAAGCGACAAGTCAGAGTAGAGACGGGCGGTTTTTGGGTTGTAATTTCCTGTTGAAAGATGGACGTATCGTTTGATTGAATCTTCTTCCTGGCGGATAATCATAAGGATTTTGGCGTGAACTTTAAGGTTTACAAGTCCGTAGATTACCGTAACGCCGGCCTGTTCCAGTTCTGTTGCCCAGGCAATATTGCGCTCTTCATCAAAGCGGGCTTTCAGTTCAACGAGGGCTACAACCTGTTTTCCATTTTGAGCTGCACGTTCAAGGGCTGCAACAATCGGAGAATCTCTTCCGGTTCTGTAAAGCGTCATTTTTATTGACAAAACCTTAGGATCATCAGCGGCATCAGATATAAATTTTACTACCGGGTCATAGCTTTCGTAAGGAACATGCAGAATTTTATCACGAATTTTAAGAGTATCCCAGAAAGGCTCGTCATCCGGTAAATCATGAGGATAAAAATGCTGCCATTTTTCAAAACTCAGGGATTCTGCCTCTTCTGTATCACGAAGTTCAAGCAGTTCCTGAGGATCAACTATTCCGTCAACTTTGTAAACGTCTTCATTTTTGAGTTCGAGTTTTTCCATCAAAAAGTTGAGAAGCTGTTCGCTGGTCGAATTGCAGGTTATCTGTACCGGGAAGGAGGATTTTCGCTGAATCAAAACATCTTCCATTGCGTGAATAAAATTCTTGCCGGAATCTTCATCAACGGCGAAATCAGCATCGCGGGTAACTTTAAAAATCATTGTTTCTTCAACATCAAGACCGGAAAAAAGCTGGGTTCCGAATTCTGTGATTATGTCGTCGATAAGGGTAAATTCTTTTTTGCGAGCGGTTTTGCCGGGAAGCCAGTAAATTGCCGGAATAACAGACGGAATTTCAACAAATGCAATTTTTGGCAAATCGTCGGAACCGCGTAATTCTTCAGAACCTTCCTGGGTTTTAATTCCTCGAATAGGTTTTAGTAAAAATGCCGCATAGAGTGTAAGATTTTTTATGTGAGTAAAGGTTTCGGTATCGGTTCGCAGGGGTGTTAATAAGGGGAAGATATTCTGGCGGAAGACGGTTTGGATGTATTCCCGCTGCTGAGGGGTGTAGTCTTGTGGGCGGACGTATTTTAAGCCTGATTTGCTCAGCGCGGGGAGAAGGTCGGTCATGAGGCAGGATTGCTGGGCGCGGATGATTTGATGGGCGCGTACAGAAATGCTGGTCAATTGCAGGGCAGGGGATAAGCCGGAAATATCAATCTGCTCAGGATTTTCATAAAGGCAGCGTTTTACGGAAGCAACCCGCACCTGAAAGAATTCGTCAAAATTGCTGGTAACGATTGATAAAAATTGCAATCGCTCCATAAGCGGAATATCTTTTCTGAGTGCCTGGTATAAAACTCTGGCGTTAAATTCAAGCCAGGAAAGTTCTCTGTTAAAATATCGTTCTTCCATAAAAAGCAAAACCTCAAATAATTATTATTTTATATCAATATGACCTTATAACCAAAAGTAGATTCAAACATTTCTGATTTTTCAGAAAGTGCCATTTTCTCAAGAACAAGATTGTTTGAATTCTGTGTATGAATTTCCAGCGCATTTGGCAAAATTTTTATACTCAAATCTGTAAATTTCTGAAGATGTCCTCTGTCTAAAGCATCTGCAATTCGAAGAATTGAAGTAAGTTTCATAATCATCATTCTGTCTGAGCGTGGCAACATCTGGAAACTGTCATCATCCTGAGGCATTATGTGCCCCTTGTGATATTTTACAATTTCAGAAACGATTGAAATATCTTTGCGTGACAGTCCAAAAATCTCGGAATTTTTTACAATGTAACTGCTGTGCAGGTTGTGATTGTCATAACGGATAAATACACCGATATCGTGAAGAAGGGCTGCAACCTCCAGCAGAATCTTTGCCTGTTCTTCCAGTCCTATTTCATCTTTGAGTGTATCGTAAAGTTGTGTGGCAACTATTCTCACATATTCAGCATGATTTTCATCACCATGATACTTTCTCAAAAGATTTTTTGCCGAAGCCGTAATCTGTGAGTTAAATTCCTTCTGCAGTTCTTCGTTTTTATTTGAAATACGGCTCAAAAGCAAGCCGTTTCGGATATTGGTTTCCGGTACAAGAATTGTTTCTGCACTGGTCAGCTGAATAAAAATACTGTAAATCAAAAGACTTACCTGAAGATTTTCTGCTTCGCTGTAAGAGATTTTAAATCTTCCGGCACATTCATCAATAGAGTAATCCTGGATTTCTTCAAGAAAACTCATAAAATCCTCTCTGCCAATTTCCCATAAAAATGTAGAAATAGGATGCCCTTTATTCAAAGCCGCAAGCGTAACATCCTGACCTACTGCAATAAAGCGTTTTATTTGTGAAAGATTTAGTTCATTTTCGAGAGAGCCCTTTGTGTTTGTAACGGATTCTTTTACAAAACGCTGGATATCATCATAAGAAGAAACCTGATTCTTGATATGCTGGTCAATTCTCACCGTACCCAGGCGTAAACTGTGAACTGCTGCCATTTTTCCGTGGGACATAAGCATCATTTCGGTGGTACTACCGCCAACAACAAGAATAATTGTATCTTCTGTATTCAATTCTATAGGTTCATCTTTAAGACAGTCGGAAATTGCCAGATACATCAGTTTGTTTTCTTCAATACCATCAACAATCCTTACTTTAAAGCCAGTCTGTACCAGGACTCGGTCCATCACAAGGTCGCTGTTTTTAGCATCCCTAAATGTGTTTGTTGCAATACAAACCGTTTCTTCCGGAGTAATTCCCCAGCCCGTAAGCTGTTCTTTGTAGCGTTTTAAGATTTGAACCAGCTGATTCTGAGATTCCTGACTAATTGCCCCGTTTGTAAAGACATCTCTCCCCAAAGAAAGAGGCATAGCCGAACGGTCGAGGATATTTTGTTTTCTGTCTGCTGTGAACTCGGCTACAAGGAGACGAACCCCTGTAGAACCGATTTCTATAACTGATTCTGGGGCTGCCATATCTTTACTCCGGTTCTTTAAAGTTTATCGATAAGCATTGAGCATTTTCCAGAAGGAATCGGCAAAGTCTTTTTCTTCTGGTCAAGAATATTTATCGTAAAGTAATAAAGTTTTTCGCTTTCCATCTGGATTTCCCAGCCACGGTTGCTCTTATTGCTTAAAATTGTAATAAGATTTCGTTTGAGGGAAAGATTTTCAATACCCATGATTTCAAGGTTTGGAATAATCCAGTCAACCGTCTTTCTAGGGAGGCTGATAGAAAGTCCAATAACGTTTTCAATCATAAGAGCGATTGTGGAAAGTGCTGCTGTTATCAAATATCGTTTTCTAGGGAAGTTAGGATTTCCTTTCAATTTGAAATCAGCTGCTTTTCCTTCTTTATTTGGCAGATAAGCTTCCCATAAGTTACCAGGTTCTTTGTTTTCGTTAGGAAGCAAGGCTTCAAGTACAAAATAAAGATGACGGATTGAACATTCGCGAGCAAGTTCATACTGTGCGTATTTTTCCAGTCCCTTGATAACCATAAAATTGAAAGCTGGAATAACACTTCCGCAATAACCATTTCCATCCTCGCTGAAATCAGGATGATCTGCACTCAAACATGGGAAAGGATGGTCGGTACCAAAAGATTTTGGATCATTCAAATGCTCTACAAGTTTATCAGCTTTATCTGCATTTGGGATTTCAGCAAGCATTGTCCAGTAGGCTGCAATAGTTTTAACATCCAGTTTATTCTGATCTTTGTCCAAATCGTAATAAAAACCAGTATCGTTATCCCACATAAGAGAATTGATTCTGGTTTTTATAGAGAAATACATCTTTTTATACTGGAAACTTAATTCTTTGTCGTTAAGAATATCACCAAGAGCAGACATATAAGAAGCGTTGATTGCCATGCAGGCATTAAAGTCAACAGGATAGAAAGCCTTGTCTCTAGGTGCATTCAACATTGTACTTACAGTGTGAGGAACAGAATATAGACCATTTTCCTGCTTAAAGTTTTCATCAAGCCAGGTCATATATTTCTGGAGGTAAGGCATTACTTCTTTAATGCGTCGTTTATTTGCTGATTTATGATAAAGATTGAATTCAGCCCATGCAAAAAGTGGAAGACCAATTCCATCTGGATTATCAGCTGAAATTACAGGCTTATCGTTTGAAACATCGTATTTGCAGCGGATTGCACCATTCTCTTCCTGACGTGCATAAAAGTAATCAATATTCTTACATACATCAAAATTACGGTTTGAATACACCAAAAAGAATGATGAAAAAATAGATTCGAATTGACTAATAATTCTTTTGGCATTTTCAGGATAAATAAATAATCCTTCTGAATCCTGTTCACCAGTGGCGGGGTTGAGCCAGAATGAAGAAACCCATGACCATGTTTTATTATAAATATCTACAAAATCCTGATCATAAAAATG
>JAILQA010000259.1 GCA_024699205.1 Treponema sp.
TGATAAAACCCTGAATATGTTAGGTTATGATGTAAAGCATGTTATGAATATTACTGATGTTGGCCATCTTACTGGTGATAACGACGAAGGCGAAGATAAAATGAAAAAATCCGCAGCCGAACGCCATCAGTCTGTTCTTGAAGTTGCTCAGTTTTATACAGATGCTTTTATGAAAGATATAGATGCTCTTAATATCCGCCATCCTGATGTAATCTGTAAGGCAACTGAGCATATTGATGACATGATTGAGTTGATTAAAAAGATTGAAGCTAATGGTCACACTTATATGGCAGGCGGTAATCTTTATTATGATATTTCAACTTATCCTGATTACGGAAAGCTCGCGAATCTTAATCTTGATGAATTAAAGGCTGGAGCTGGAAAACGAAAGGTTGTAGTTGTTGATGAAAACAAGCGCAATCCGGGAGACTTTGTTCTCTGGTTTACAAAATCTAAGTTTGAAGATCAGGCAATGACTTGGGATTCTCCTTGGGGACGCGGTTATCCCGGCTGGCATATTGAATGTTCTGCAATGAGTATGAAATATCTTGGAAAGCATTTTGATATTAACACAGGCGGAATTGCCACTGTTCCAGTTCATCATACAAACGAAATTGCACAGTCAGAAGGAAGCTTTGACCAGGCAGAGCGTGCAAAAGGTCCTTGGGTAAATTATTGGATGCACAATGAGTTCCTTATTCTTGAAGGCGGAAAAATGTCCAAATCTTCAGGAAACTTTATCACATTGCAGACACCACTTCCACCAGAAAAAGGTTATTGTCTTACAGATAAAGGTTATGAACCGCTTGATTACAGATACTTTCTGCTTGGCGGTCACTACAGAAAGCCTTTGATTTTCTCTGTAAACGGAATGGATTCTGCAAAAGCCTCTCGTGCTGCCTTGAATCAGCGTGTATCTAAACTAGTCGCAAAAGCTAAGTCAGAAGAAAAGCTTGAATTGACAAAAGATAATTTTGCTTCAATTCTTGAAAAAATAGATTATCAGTCAGAAAATTATGCAAAGTTCCGTGAAGGCTTAGAGAATGACCTTGCAACTCCAATTGCTCTTGCCAGTATGCAAAAAGAATCCAATGGAAAAGGTAATGTAAAGGCAAGCGAACTTTTGAGTTCTATTTATAAAATGGATAAGGTTTTAAGTCTCAGCGTAATTGAAAATGCAATAAAACTTGCCGCAGAACAGGAAACTGCAGCTGCTGCTCAGGTTGATTTGCATGAAGGGGACCCGGAAGCCGCAGAAATAAACGCTCTGGTTGCTGAACGAGTTACTGCAAAAAAAGAAAAGAACTTTGCCCGTGCAGATGAAATCAGAAATATTCTTACTCAAAAAGGAATTACAGTTACAGATACACCAAATGGTCCTGTATGGAAGCGGAATTAATGATTTTTCAGTAACCAATTGCTAGAAAAATTGTTATAAAACTTGTAACTAATGTCGAGGGAAATGTGTTTAATAATTCAGAGGAGAATCAGAGGGGATTAACTGTACCATTAAATGCAGGTAATTCTGCTGATTTTAGAGTGATTTATGATGCTTCTATGCAGATGCTCTTCAAAATATCATACCGTGTTGTAAATGATGAAGAAGCGGCGGAAGATATAGTTCATGATTCACTTATAAAAGCAAATGAAAAATGTTTAGTCTTTCCTTCATTAAATGATGCAAAATATTGGCTCATCCGAGTTGTAAAAAATGCTTCATTAAATTACATAAAGCGAAAGGACCGTGAACGCAAGGCTTATGAAAAAGTTCTTTACGAAGATAAACATAAGTATGATTCCGGTGAAACTAGTTTGCTGAAAAAAGATTCTATACAAAAAGCCAGGGAGGCTCTGAAAAAATTACCTAAGAATTTGCAGGAAGTTCTTATGTTAAAGGAATATGGTGACCTTAACTATAAAGAAATCGGGCAGATTCTTGGCATTACAGAAGGTAATGTAAAGGTAAGAGTTTTCAGAGCTAGGGAACAGCTTGTTAAGTTAATAGGAGAAGACGATGTCTTTTTGTCCGAGTAAGGATATTCATTCAATTTATTTAGACAATGAGATGCCTGATATTTATAAGGCAGAATATGAAGCTCATTTAAAAAATTGTGAATCATGCCAAAAAGAACTTGAAAAGTTAAAAGCCCTTCATCAACTTTTTAAGGCTGATTCTGAATCCATTTCATTGAACAAGCAATATCTTGACCAGAGTTTTGACAGGCTTATGGTTAAGATGAATTACAGCAAGCATACTAAGTTCACAGAAAAGAAAGCATCATCAGGTATCAAATATTTTGTTCCTCTTGCTGCGGCCGCCGCTGCTGTTTTTGCTCTTATTATTCCTATAAGAATTAATTCTTCAAAAATAAATACTGAAGCTCAGCCAGCTCTTGCTTCAACGGCTTCTACTGCTAATGCTAATGTTGCTACCATGGTTTCAAATGAGATTCCGGCCAATATCAGAAATGTTTCTGTAGGTGGTGGAAAAGGTGTGGTAATTTCTGGTAATATACATGAGTCAGTTTTACCTTCTGCTTCTATTGGTACAAGCGGTTCAAGAAACTCTTTTGTTCAGAATGTCAGCAATTCTACCATAGAAAAAAAACTTATTCAGGATGTTGATGTATTCAGACCTGGTTTTATTGAAGATAAAACAATTTCTATAAAAATTACAGTTCCCGGTATAAATGCGGTTCCTGTTACAACAGAAATTGAACTTCCGGTTTCTGTAACCACAGGTCAGTTTGAGTGAACTCATCCAGAAAGTTTAGTTACATTTTTAGAAAGTATTCTCTTATAAGGGCAATGTTCCTTGTTATTATCATCTCAATAGCTTTGATAATAATGTTCATTGTAGGCAAAAAAAATAAAGTAGTTCCAGTTATAGATTCTATTGTACCGCCCGTCGGTTCACCCGGAGATATAGTTGTTATCAATGGCAGCAACTTTGGTGATACACGTGATATGAGTTATGTTGAATTTGCCGGTTCAAAGTTAACCGCAAGCTCTTACATTTCCTGGAGCGATAATTGTATAAAATTAGTCCTTCCGGCAAATGTTCAGGATGGACTGGTAGTTGTTGGAACCCGTAATTCCCGCTCAAAGCCATCTCTCTTTTCTAATGAAGTTGATATTCCCGTTCCTGTGCCGACTGTAGTTCAGACAACAAAACCTGTTATATCTCAAATTTCTCCTTCAAAAGTTGCAGTTGGTGATATTCTTACAATTACCGGCAATAATTTTGGAGATTCAAGAAATCAGTCTGAAGTTTTGTTTACTGTTGATTACGACAATCAAATCAGCAATTCTGATTATGTTACAAAAGCAATGCTTACCGAAAATATGATTGCCGCTTCGGATTCTTACGGTGAATATGAATATTGGAGCAATACAGAAATAAAAGTTCGTGTTCCAGATGGAGCCTATTCTGGTGTACTCCTTGTAAATATTGGAAAAGAAAAGTCAGAGCCTTTTGATGTTGTAATTAATAAGACTGCCGGTAACAAAGTTCTTAATTCAAAAAAAATATATCTGATTCAGTATTCAACAGATATTTCAAATGTTGCAACTACCGATGTTTCGACAATTACTCTTCATTGTCCAATTCCTGTAATGACCGTAAGTCAGCCAACAGTTGAAATTACAGAAGTTTCGCCCTTACCGCTGATTCAAAATTATCAGAACTGTCTGATTCATCAGATTACAAAAAACAGAAATAATTCGCCAAAAAGCGTTTTCCGTCAAACCTTTGTTCTTCCGGTTTATGAAACCAAAACTAGTGTTGTGCCAGATAAAATTGGAAGCAACAAAAACATGAATCAGAATAAGTACAATGAACTTATAAAAGCTGATGCAATAATCCCAAGTGATAACGAAAAAATAATAGAATTGAGTCAGAAAATTATCGGCAAAGAAAAGAACGATTATAGAAAAGCCCGTCTTATTTACAATTACATGATTGATAATTATAAGATTCTTGATAAGCATCGCAACGAAAGTGATTCTCCGCTTGATTTGCCTGAACATAAACGTGGTGATGCCTATGATTTTGCTGTTATTTATACTGCCTTGTTACGGGCTGCAAAAATCCCTGCATTGATTGACGGTGGAGTTTTAATTGGTCAGGATTTACAGACCCAGGCTCACTGGTGGTGCGAGTTTTATATTCAGAATGTTGGCTGGATTCCAGTTGATGTGGCGCTTGGTGCCGGAATGAGTTACAAGGATTGGGGCGATATTTCTGATTCAAAGGTTTATTATTTTGGTAATCTGGATGCTCATAGAATAACTTTTTCCCGAGGTTGGAGTCAGTTCAAACCTTTCAGTTATGATAATAAAATTGTGCAGTATCCGAGAACTTTTGCTCTTCAGTCAATTTGGGAAGAAGCTTCGAGCAATACGGCAGAATACAGTTCTTATTGGAGTCTGCCGGTGATAAAAGGTGTATATTAACAATTGACCATTTACAATCGAGAATGGACAATTACAAATGTATAATGGAGAAATATAAAAATAATTTTTTTTGGAGGATAGATAATTTAATATGACTACAAAGATTTTAAGTGTTGGTGGATCAATAATCGTCCCTGATAAGCCGGATACAGACTTTTTGAAGAGTTTTGTTGCTATG
>JAILQA010000260.1 GCA_024699205.1 Treponema sp.
AACTTACCTGAATATGTAACAAACTTTTCCGATTTTAAGACTATAAAAATTATTAACGAAAAAGGAAAGGAAGTTGATTATAAAACTCAAGAGCTCAATGGAAAGACTAACAGAACTCCAGAACTTAAAGCAGCTATCCAGAAAGCAATAGATGAAAATCTTTTTGCTGGTAAAACACCAAAGAACATAATCCAGATTTTTGGTGATGGTATGGGTGAAAGCCATATTGTTGCTTCAAGAAAGTATTACGGTGATTTGATTATGGATATGCTTCCATATCATGTTCCTGTAAACCATAATTCTTACCCAAAACCTGGTGAAGGTGATTTATCAAAGAGCGATACAACAACTGACTCTTCTGCAGGTGGTACTGCAATTGTAACAGGTTTTAAGACACGTTATGGATATATCGGTCTTGATGGAAATGGTACACCTGTAAAAAATCTTGCAGAACTTGCACGTGAGAAAGGAATGATTGTTGGTAATGTAACAAATGATCACATGGGTGATGCTACTCCTGCTGATGTAAGTGTTCATTCTCTAAACAGAAATTACCAGAATTCAATTTATGGAAAACTGTTCCTTTCTTCTCCTGATATTGCAATGGGTTCTGACTACGGTTATTCAGAATACATTCAGGAAAGTAAGTGGGATGCTGATGGAAGAAAAACAATTGATGAAATTTATGCAGGATTGGATTCAAAAACAAAATCAAAATATTCACTAAAAGAAGGAACAGCCGATTACAATGATGCTATGCTTTCTGTATGGTTTGACACAAATAAAGATACATTGCAGAAGTGGGCTATTGCAATGCTCAATAAGTTTGATGGCAAGAATTTGACAGGCTCTACTTATGACTTCAACAACTGGTACAAAGACAGAAATATGCATTCTTATGCAAAATTCCCTGCCCTTGTTTCTGCTGTTCAGTCTTCTGATTATAAAATTCGCGCTTTCTCAAGCTATGAGTATGATGCTGATTACGACGATGATCATCTTTTAAGAACAGCTCCTAAGTTTGGTTATAAACTTGGTTATGGTAAGAAAAACTCAACACTTCCAACTTATCCTGAAATGGTTGCAGCTACACTTTCTGTTCTTGACCATAAAGCAAAGGCAAACAATGATTCTGGTTTCTATTGTCTTATTGAAAATACTGTTTCTGACGGTTGGGGACATGCTAAGAGACCTTATGATTGTATGAACGAAATCCAGTGCTTTGATGAAGGTCTTGCAATTGCACTTAAATATGTTCTTGAAAATCCGGATACACTTTTGGTTGTAACTGCTGACCATGAAACAGGTCAAATTGAATTGAGATCAAATTGGGATACAAATTACAAGAGAATTGTAGCTGCAAGTAAAGGTCATTCTCCACAGCCAGTTCCGTTACTTGCATTTGGTGCCGGTGCTGATATCTTCCCTAAGAGAATTGATACAAAGGATTGGACAGCTGATGACTGGTCTAACTATGCAAAAGAAGGAAAGGATAACAAAGGAAACTTGTTAACTATTCAGAACCGAGAAACTGGTATCTTAATTGCTAAGGCAATGGGATATGATCACTTTGGTGACTTGAATGGTAATGGTGTACTTGATCCTGATACTGAATACGATTCTATTGTAAATTACAAAGTCGCTGAATAATCAAAAAAAATAAGGGGGATGACTAATAAGAATGTAAAAAAAACTTATAAGTCATCCCTTTTTTGATTGGAGGAAAAATGAAAAAAATCTTTATGAATAAAAAACTTTTAGGACTTTGCCTTTCTGCGGTAATTTTTGCTTCCTGCAATCATCCAGAAATTGAAAAAGAGCCAGAAATGAATCTAAAAAAAGGAAAACAAACTCTTGCTTTGGATACTGGAGTTTCTTATAAAACTCCTGATTGGACTAAAAATCCAAAAGGAAATCAGTCTTTGCCAGCTGTAATTGAAAATGGTTCGGCATCAAATGTAAATGCGAAAATAATGACAGGAATAAAAAATCTTCCTGCAAAAGATATACCAGTTAAAAATGTAATTTTTATGTTTTATGAAAATCTTACAGAGGAATTGATTGCTTCTGCAGAAGATAAATATGGTGAATTAATAACTAATGATTTACCACAGAAATTAACTCTTACTTCACAAAAATTGGATGAAAATAAAGATGAGAATAAAGTAATCGGTTTTTATCTTACAGATTCCTGCTATAAAACAATGGCTTATGCTACAACAGATTTGATTACTAATTCTGTGTTCAGACAGTTCAAAGGAACTTATGCATCAAACGAAACAGATTCCAAAATAGTCTATAATCATGTTATAGACTATTTTGGAATCTGTTTCGTTTGATGCATA
>JAILQA010000282.1 GCA_024699205.1 Treponema sp.
GATACAGCTATACTTTTAGCAAGCGAATATGGTTGCGATGTTCATCTTGTCAGTCTTTATGATGAAACTGTAATAGAAAGTGAAAAAGATGAAGAAGGTGTGGAGTTAAAATTCCGTCCTCCAATTGTTACTGTAATGGGACACGTAGACCATGGTAAGACAAAAACCCTTGATGCTATCCGTCATTCTCATGTAGCAGAAGGCGAAGCCGGTGGTATTACCCAGTCTATTGGTGCTTATTCAGTTACTACTCCAAAAGGAAAAATTACCTTCCTTGATACACCTGGACATGAAGCTTTTACAATGATGCGTGCCCGCGGTGCTCAGGTAACAGATATTGTAGTTCTTGTAGTTGCAGCAGATGATGGCGTTATGCCTCAGACTTTGGAAGCTATTGCTCATGCTAAGGATGCAAAGGTTCCTATTATTGTTGCAGTAAATAAGGTAGATAAACCGGAAGCAAATCCTGACCGAGTTAAGACTCAGCTTTCTGAACAGGGACTTACTCCAGAAGAGTGGGGTGGAGATACTCAGTACGTTCATATTTCTGCTTTGAAGAAAGAAGGTATTGATGATTTGCTCGAAGCCATTCTTTTGCAGGCAGAAATGCTTGAATTGAAAGTAAACGATAAGTGTCGTGCAGAAGGTAAGATTCTTGAATCACGTGTAGATCAGGGACGAGGTGTAGTTTCTACTGTAATTGTTCAGCGAGGTACTTTACATCAGGGAGATCCTTTTGTAGCAGGTATTTATTCTGGACGTGTTCGTGCTATGTTTGATGATTTGGGACGAAGGGTTCAGGAAGCCGGTCCAGCAACACCTGTTGAAGTTCTCGGTATGGAAGAAATGCCTAATGCTGGTGATCCATTCCAGGTAACTGAAAGTGAAAAAGATGCACGTGCAATTTCTAACAAGCGTCAGGAATTAAAGCGATTTGAGGCTGCAAAAGCAGTTAAAAAGACAACCCTTGAATCACTCTATACCGATATTGCTGATAGTGAAGTTAAAGAACTTAAAGTTATCATTAAGGCTGATTTACAGGGTTCTGCAGAAGCTCTTAAGTCTTCTCTGGAAAAACTCTCAACTCGTGAAATCAGACTTTCTGTTATTCACTCAAGTGCAGGTGCAATCAACGAATCAGATGTTACTCTTGCAGCAGCAGATTCAAATGCAATTATTATTGGATTCAATGTTCGTCCTACTCCAAAAGCAAAAACTCTTGCTGAACAGGAACAGGTTGAAATCCGCAAATATAATATCATCTATAAGTGTGTTGAAGAGATTCAAGCCGCTATGGAAGGTATGCTGCAGCCGGATACAAAAGAAGAAGTTATCGGACAGGTTGAAGTTCGAGATACATTCAAGGTACCAAAAGTTGGCGTAATTGCTGGTTGTATGGTTAGCGAAGGTATTGTAAGACGTACTTCCAGTGTTAACCTTATTCGAGATGGAATCGTTAAGTTTACTGGAAAGATTTCTTCCCTCAAGCGATTTAAGGACGATGCAAAAGAAGTTAGCGTAGGCTATGAATGTGGTATCGGTCTTGAAAACTGGCAGGATATTCAGATCGGCGATAAACTTGAAGTATTTGAGATTGTTGAAGTTGCAAAAAAACTTGGAAAATCAATTGCTGAAGAAGAAGCTGAAGCTGCAAAACGCAATGTAACTGCAAGCGGTTCTGAAGGGGCTTAATGTATGGGACAGTATAGATTACAGAGACTGAATGATCAGCTCCGTGATGAAATATCTCAATTGATTTTGCATGGGGATGTAAAAGATCCCCGCGTAAATACTTTTTTGAGTATAAACAGGGTAGAAGTTACAAAGGATCTTGCTTATGCAAAGGTTTTTGTTTCTACCTTCCTAACGGATAATCAGCTTGAAAAAGGTGTTGATGGTCTTAATGCGGCTGCCGGTTTTATTCAGCGTGAAATTGCAAAAAAATTGCGTATCAGACAGTTTCCAAAATTGCAGTTTGTTGTTGATTATGGAATGAAAGCAGGTTTTAAAATGGTTCAGAAATTAAATGAACTTGAAAAAGCTTCTAACGAAGAGTCTGATGAAGAGGCTACAGAGCAGTCCTCCGATGAATGATGGAATTGTACTTTTAGCAAAGCAGCCAAATCAGACATCATTTTATTCACTAAACAGTGTTAAAAAAGCCCTTGGAACATCAAAAGTCGGTCATACCGGAACTCTTGATAGTTTTGCCCAGGGGCTTTTGGTTGTTTGTGTAGGTAAGATGACAAAGCTTGCCGGCAATATCACTGAGTTTGATAAATCCTATGAAGCAGTAATTCAGTTTGGTGAAGAAACTGATACCCTTGAATATACTGGAAAGGTTATAAAAAAAACTGGGTTACCCAAACTCGATCTGCTTGAAAAAGTCGTAAAAGAGCATATTGGCTTGCAAATGCAAACTCCGCCTGATTTTAGTGCAATTCATATAAATGGTAAGCGTGCCAGTGATTTAGCTAGAGCTGGACAGCAGGCTGATATTCCTAAACGTCAGATTAATGTTTTTGAGGCTAAGATTTCCGAAAGTCTGCTTGATAAGGAAGGCAATGTAAGTGCCTGTAAAATCTTTTTTTCGGTTTCTAAAGGAACTTATATTCGTTCTCTTGCAAGAGATATCGCGCGTGAATGTGGTAGTTCTGGTCATTTAATTGGCTTGTATCGTACTAAGGTTGGAAACTTTAGAATAGAAGAGGCAGCTGGCTACGATTTATTGGATGCTTTTACAATTGAAAGCTGTATAAAAAGAGTTGGTGAATATCGCCGGCTGGTATCTGAAGTTTCTGACATCGAAAAAGATGATATAAAATCACAATCTGGTAAAAAATCAGAACTTTTGAATAATCTTGATATTCAAAAAGATGAAATTGTAAAAAAAGAAATAAGGGAAAAAATAAAATCCTTTGATAAAGAAGCTGCGGCACAGTGCGGTTTTTGTACGCTTGAGTTAAAAAATACAGAAATTGAAAAGGAAATTGAAAACGGAAAAAATATTCGCTCATCCTGGTTTGTTGAAAGTTCTGATTCAATTCCTACTGGAAAGAATATTGCCCTTTTTAGTGGTGAACGTTTTTGTGCGCTGATTTATAAAGCTTTAAAAAACGAAAAAATGAGTTTTTTTTATAAATTCGTTGTAAAATAATTTA
>JAILQA010000309.1 GCA_024699205.1 Treponema sp.
CTTTAATAAAATTGTTGGAGAAAACTCACGGAATAAGCCCAGAATTATATCTTCAGAATCAACTTCTTTTTCACTGTAAAGAAGACCTAAACTTGGACAGGCCTTGAAAGCATTTTCAACCTTTTGAATCAGGACATCTTCATCATCTGTATTCTCTGCATGACTGTCAATCTGACTGCCCAATTTGCCGTTACCACCGGTTTTAGGCATTATCTGAAGGAACATTGCTCCCGCCCCAATAATCCGTCCTTTATTATCAAACTGAATACTGGAATTAAAGGCAGTATTTATCTGTTCACTTTTTGCAAAATAAGAAGCAAAATCGTTGGCAATATTTTCACCAGCAACATCAACTGTTGAACTCTGGGGGAATTTATCATCCTGATGAACGCGGGAAAAGGTTATGTTTCCCGGACCCAAAAATGGTTTTAAATCCCAATTATCTAAAGGTTTGCTTAAAGGAATATGTTCATTAAAAAGATAGCCTCTAACATACCCTGTAGAATCAGCTTCAACACTGTAACCATCGGCAGAACCAGTACCTTCAAAACGGATGGAGGTATGTTCTAAATCTTTGCATAGAGGAATTGTAAGAGCAGCACATAAAGAAGCATGTCCCAAAATATAAGCTTCAAGAATGCCTAGGTTATGCTGGGCCCTAAGCTGATTTACAAATCTTGTTCCATGAAAAAGAGCACCTCTAATTCGTCCGTCAGCCATTGTAAAAATGTGCATTTTATCTTCTTCAAGAGTCTGGAGATAGTCTGAAAGTTCTTTGTCTTCAATTATTTTCTTTATCATGTTTCTTATTTTATCGATTTTATAAATTAAATCAATGAGAAATAACACAATAAGAGATAGCAACAATTAGAAATAGCACTTTCCATTACCTATAAAAAACGTTATAATTTTTAACAATTATTTTAAACTATTAGAGGTGCAAATATGGCTGTTCAACAGGATTTACAGACAATCAGACACAGTTGTGCTCATGTTATGGCAGAAGCTGTTTTAAGGCTTTATCCGGGCACAAAAATTGCGATTGGTCCGGCTATTGAAAACGGATTTTATTACGATTTTGAATTTCCAAAGGATGTAAAGCTCTCAGAAACCGATTTTCCAGCTATTGAAAAGGAAATGAGAAGAATCATCGCTGGTAATTTTGATTTTACCCGAACAGAAGTCACTAAAACCGAAGCACTGAAATTATTTGCTGGTCAGGAATATAAGATTGAATTGATTAACGATTTGCCTGAGGATGCAACTATTACAACTTATCAGCAGGACGATTTTTTAGATTTATGTCGAGGTCCTCATGTTAATAACACAAAGGAAATCAACGGTCAGGCCTTCAAATTAAATAAGATTGCGGGTGCCTACTGGCGTGGTGATTCAAATAGAACTATGCTTACTCGTATTTATGCCCTTTGTTTTGCAAAACCTAACGATTTGAAGGATTATCTTGCAATGCTGGCAGAAGCTGAAAAGCGTGACCACAGAAAAATCGGTGTAGAAATGGATTTGTTCCATCTTGATCCGGAAGACCCGGGACAGATTTTCTGGCATCCAAATGGCTGGGCAATTTATACTGTAATGCAGAATTATATGCGCAAAATGGTTGCACGTGACGGTTACCTGGAAGTTAATACTCCAGCAATTATGCCTAAATCTTTGTGGGAACGTTCCGGTCACTGGGGCCACTATCAGCAGAATATGTTTATCACTGAAAGTGAAAAACGTATGTTTGCTATTAAACCTATGAACTGTCCTGGTGCAATTGAAATTTTCAAAAATCGCCAGCGCTCATATAAGGATTTACCTCTCCGTCTTGCCGAGTTTGGTCATGATGTTAGAAATGAGCCAAGTGGAACCTTGCATGGTGTTATGCGTATCCGCGGTTTTGTTCAGGATGATGCTCATATTTTCTGTACAGAAGATCAGCTTGGTTCTGAAGTTGCAAAATTCTGTAAGCTTTTGAAGAATGTTTATCACGATTTTGGTTTTGATAATCTTGTTGTAAAGTTCTCAACTATGCCCGAAGATCATGTTGGTGATTTGGCTACCTGGGAAAGAGCTGAAAAACAGCTTTCTGATGCCTGTCATGACGCTGGCCTTGAGTACGAGCTTCAGCCAGGTGAAGGTGCCTTCTATGGTCCAAAGCTGGAATTTAAGCTTTATGACAGTCTTGGTCGTGAATGGCAGTGTGGTACTATTCAGGTTGACTATCAGCTTCCTTCTGCAGAACGTCTTGATGCAACTTATATTGGAGCTGATAACCAGAAACATCACCCTATCATGCTTCACCGTGCTGTTCTTGGTTCTTTTGAGCGTTTCTTTGGTATTCTGGTTGAAAACTTTGCCGGAGCCTTCCCTGCATGGCTTGCATTTGAACAGGCTGCTGTAGTTCCTGTTTCATCTGAATACGATGACTATGCAAAAGAAGTTTATGAAAAATTACTTCAGGCTGATATCCGTGCAAATGTTTATCTTGATGATGAAAACATGAAGGCAAAAATCAAGAAGATTTCGACCGAGCATAAAACTCCTTATATTCTGGTTGTTGGCCAGAAAGAAAAGGAAGATGGCACTGTTTGCGTAAGATACAGATTCTCAAGTGGAAAACAACAGGAAACTAAATCTGTTGAAGATTTTATTGCTTACGTTGAAAAGAAGAACGAAGAAAAAGGAACTTCAATTTAAATAAAAACAAAATAAAAAAACTCCAAAAAGTGAAAAAAAAATTAAAAATTTTTTCCTTTTTTGGGGTTTTACTACTTGATTAAAAAAGTGAAATACTATATATTAGATAAACGTAACGGGCAATAGCGCAGCTGGTAGCGCGTCTGGTTTGGGACCAGGATGTCGGGGGTTCAAATCCC
>JAILQA010000395.1 GCA_024699205.1 Treponema sp.
AGAAGCTGCGGTTTGACCAATTATACAATACTTATCGTTGAACTTTTCTTTTAATGTAGCAAAGGTTTCTGTATATTCGTCAATATCATGATTGATAGTATTAAAAGCATCTTCAAGTCCAGCAAGGAAATCTTCACCATAATAGTCAATTAATCCGCTTTCTTTTATCTGAGACATATAATTACAATTACAGAAGTCCTTTACCTGTTTAAAGAAATCATTTCTATAAGCAAAATATTCTTCATAATCTTCAGGTCTAATTCCATCATAAGGCTGACCATTTTCGTCATAACCAGTACATAAAGAAAGAAGATAATCTCTAAAACCTTCAATTTCATTATAAAAATCAACAAGTTCAGCCGCATGAGTTACATATTCCATTGCATAGCCTTCTTCATCAATCATAATGAAATCAGAATCTGAAGCCAAAAGATTAAGGATATTAATAATATTGTTTTCTGAATTATCAAGATTTTTTATAGCATAAACGTTAGCATAATTTATACCATAAAGATTTGTCTTATCCTTCTGAGAATCTTCATGCTGCCAGTTAATCAACATTTCTCCATGATCATCAAGAGGAATAGTAACATCCTGTCTTTCTGTAGCACCAGGATATAAAGCGTCGTGAATCACCAGAGCGTTTTTAGTTCTTGTAAAACTTTTGGCATTCAAAATAGACATCAAAGGAGCAAATACCAGCTGGGCAAGATATTTTCCATCATATTCATAGAACAATTCGTTTCGACGGCGAACACCATCAGGGTCTACGTTAGAATTAGTAAAGCCAACACCATGAGAACGCTTGATTAAAGTATGCAAGGCCGGAGTAAAGCCCTGGCCCACACCTTCGTAGGTATTATCGAAAGTATACTTGTTGTCATCAATAATATAATTATTACTGTCATCAACCTTGTAGGTAAGCATTCGGTTGCGAATATAATCAATATTATCCTGGGTGATAAAAGAATATTTTAAATCCTGATTATTAACTGTAAGCCAAGTATTTCCAAAAAATTGAATGGCACGTCCAAAATATTCGTCATTATCAAAAGAAACGTTATTTGAAACGTAATTATACAAATCTGAATAGGAAGGAATCAGATACTCATCAATCAGAGATTCTGCAAAAGAAGCGATTTCTTCATCAGGAGTACCACCACTGAGAGCCTGAGGTATTGCCTGCAAAAGCTGCTCTGTCAGTTCCTGGGTTTGTGAAATCTGAGTATTGATTTTATTTTCTGCATTGGAAGCAACAGATTTTGGCGCAGTGTTTATATACTCAATATCGAATACTGCCGCCGCAGTTCCAAGTTCTTTAAGTCTGATTAAAGTGTCCGCAAGAATATTTCGCGGCCAAGGCCAGTCACCAAGCTGATCAATATCAATATCATCGATAACAAGCATAACAACTTTATCCGACATCTCAGGATCTTTTGTCAAATGTGACAAACCATCATAAAGACGGAATTCAAGTTTTTCTGTAACATTTGAACAGCACAACAAAACGATAAAGACCGATACAACAATTGTTATAATTGCGTTTGCAAATAGTTTTTTTCTCTTCATTCCTTCATTATAACAGAGAAATATATTATTTGCTATTAATTATTTACTATTTAATAAATCAATTGCAAGTTTTGCAACTTTTTGTTCGGCTTCTTTTTTTGAAGTTCCTTCTGCAGGTCCGACAGTTAAATCATCCAGATGAACCACAACTTCAAAAATCTGCTGGTGATCTGGACCGTGTTTTCCGACAAGCTCATAAACCGGATAATGTTTATGATTTTTTTGAAAGGTTTCCTGAAGGACAGTTTTATAATCCTTCATCCCGTTATTTAAAACATCCTTTACTGCAGGAATAATAAAAGACAAGACATATTTTTCTGCATCTTTATAACCGGAATCCAGATAGTAGGCTCCGATTATTGCTTCCATACAATCAGCAAGGATTGCAGGTTTTGAACGTCCACCTGTAATTTCTTCACCGTGACCAAGGACAAGAAGTTTATCAACGCCAAATTTAAGTGCAATTGGAGCAAGGGATTTTTCGGATACAACCTGCGATTTGATTTTTGCAAGATCCCCTTCCGGATTTTCCATTGCATTGTACAAATAAGCCGCCGTTACCATACCGAGCACGGAATCTCCCAAAAACTCAAGTCTTTCGTTATTTTTTATGTGTTTTTTTTCGTTAGTCAATGAACGATGGTGAAAGGCCTGATCCAGAAGAAGAAGGTTTTTAAAATGAATATTTACCTTTTTACTGAATTGAATAAGCTGATTTTTTCGTTCTTTACTAATAGTTTCGATATTTTTTTCCATAAAAAAACAATAATGCAAATTACAGCAATGCAAAAAAAAAGTACAAGCTGAACTTGTACTTTTGAATTAAGCATAATGGTTTAGAAATTATTTTGCCTGTTCAGACTTAATAAATTCATAAGCATCACGAACTGTTTCAAACTCGTTTGCTTTTTCATCAGGAATACTAACTCCAAGCTCTTCCTCGATTGCATAAACAAGTTCATATGTATCAAGGCTGTCTGCACCAAGATCATTTCTGAATGAAGCATCCATAGTAACTTTTGCTGCATCAATATCCAATTTTTCTACGATTAAACTTTGAATTTTCTCAAACAATTCGTCCATTTCTATTCTCCTAAGAATTAGCCATTAACTTCAGGTGTAATCACTTGACGACCGCGGTAAAAACCACATTTAGGGCAAACATGATGTGACTGAACCAAGTTTCCGCAGTTATTGCATTCTACTAACTGTGGTGCCTTTAATTTCATGTTAATACTCTGGCGTCTTTTTGTAACGGCCTTTGATGTTTTCGATCTAGGTACTGCCATTTATTTTACCTCACTATTAAATCTGATAATAACTGAGAAATAATATACAACAGTTCCAATCAGAATGTCAATGTATTATAACAAAAATTATAATTTTGTCAAACAAAATCTCATTTTTTGTCAGAATAACATTTTAAAATGCATATTTTAGGCTTTTTTATGCCCTACTTCTTATTTTCTTCCCATACAACAGGATATTTTGCTTTTAAGGCTTCTTCAACAATTTTAGGAACCATCCTGCTTATGTCTCCACCAAACATAGCAAGCTCTTTAATAGAAGATGATTTTACTATTGCATACTGAGCTTTTGTTGGAAGGAATAAAGTTTCTATTTCAGGATTAAGATTCTGATTCATATGCGCTAAATCAAACTCATAAGAAAAATCATTATTAGAACGTATTCCACGGATTAAAACTTTAGCACCGACTTTCTTGGCATAATTAACAATAATTCCCTGCCATACATGAACCTGAACATTTTTATAACCTTTTAAAAGTTCCTTCAGCATTTCCAGTCTTTCTTCCTGAGTAAAAAGATATTTTTTTTCAGGATTAACGGAGATAACAACATCAATTGAATCAAAAAGAGAAGATGCTCTTTGAATAATATCCAGGTGACCATTTGTAGGAGGGTCAAAAGAACCTGCAAAAACTGCTTTTACCATAACAATTATTAACATAACCGATTTGACCA
>JAILQA010000419.1 GCA_024699205.1 Treponema sp.
ATTCATTTGAAGTTGCAGTCCCAGATGACCAGCAGGCAATTACAGGCTACGATCCCGAAGAAGCCGGCTCCGAAAATCCACCTCTTAGAGAAGTTGTCTGGTAAAAATCCTGAACCTGAATTAGCCCGTAGGAAAAAAGGAAGGCCCGGTCTTTTTCGCAGATTTCGTCCAGACTTTTCCAGACAACATCTCTAAGAGGAGGATTGTTAGAGCCGGCTTCTTCGGGATCGTAGCCTGTAATTGACTGCTGGTCATCTGGGACTGCTACTTCAAATGAATATTCTTTTCTTCCGTGAGAATAGATTACGGCGAGTGGTTTTACAATTGTACCGTCGAGCCCGCATTCTTCTTTAAGTTCACGAAGGACCGCCTGCTCGGGAGTCTCTCCTTCTTCTATGCCACCACCTGGCACCGAAAAGAATTCCTTGCCATTATTGGCGTCTTTGTAGCAAAGTCTTTCCATTAAGATTTTTCCATTGCGGATTACAATTGCGACGCTTCGATTTTTGTAATTTGGTTTTTCTTCCATAGATTTAGAATATAGGATTTGAGACAAATTGTATATTCCAGTACTCGAAACCACATTCATTTTCTGTTATATTTAAAATCATGGAATTCAGAAAAATATTTGACACAATCCCCGAACAGTTTGATAAGTTTCGTCCCCGCTACAGCCAGGAGCTTTTTGATAGTCTGATTGATTACGCAAAAATTGGCCCGGGTAAAAAAGTGCTGGAAATAGGACCAGGAACCGGTCAGGCTACAGAACCAATTTTGAACACTGGCTGCGACTACAATGCGATTGAACTTGGCGAACACCTTTATGCAAAGATGAAAGAAAAATACGGCAACCGTCCCAACTTTAATATCGTAAATGATGACTTTATCACCCATGATTTTGGCGACATGTTAGACGGCAATAACTGCACCAGCAGTACCGGCACCACCACCAGTTCACACAAGTTCGACCTCATCTATTCCGCTGCAACAATTCAGTGGATTCCGGAAGACATTGCCTTTTCAAAAACTTATGATCTTCTTGCACCCGGCGGTACCCTTGCAATGCTGCTCACAAAATCTGAATACAAAAGCACAAACCCGACTCTTTATGATGATATCCAAAAAATCTATGATGCATACTTTAAGCCGGAAACTCCCTATCCTCATCGCTCCTTCCATTACCAGAACGCCACTAACTACGGCTATGTAGATTTTGAAGAACGCGACTTTTACGGCAAACGCGAAATGACTGCTGATGAATACGTTGCCTTTAGCGGCACCCACTGCGACCACATGGTAATTGCCGAGCCCTACAAAACCAAGTTTTTTGAAGGCCTCCGCAACGCAGTGTTAGCTCATGGTAACAAAATTATTTTTAACGACACTTATGTTATGTATCTGACCAAAAAGCCCTTTTAGATGCAGAAACTTTTCTCATCTAAAAGAATACAAAAATTGTTAATTTAATTCTGCCTCTGGTAAACAATGCATATGAACTGTTCCAAGCATACGAAAGCCTTCTGCAGTCAGGTGAAAGGAACGGAACCCAAACTCTTTAGCGCGCAGTTTAAGATAGAGTTGTATTGAGTTACGGTCAGTACAACCTTGAGGATACTGACTCAAATGATTATCAAACAAGGCAGAAAGCTGTTTTTTAAGAAAGCCGGTGGTTTTCATATAAACATTGGGTTTTGCGGTCATATAGAATCCAACAGCTTTTAGAGGACAGGCTTCTGCTCCAAGTTTTTTCATAATACCAGGTATAGATGTATTTATCGCAAGAGTGCGGACTGCCTTGCCTACATTTAAATGATCTATATGACATTCCGATTCTGGCGCAGGATCCGGAGCAAAAATAACGTCCGGTTGAAAAGATGAAATTACAGCCGCAATCTCTTTTACAAGTTGGTCAAAATCATAAAAACCACCATCTGAAAGTCCAAGGAAGCGAACATCAGTAACTCCAAGTGCCGCCGCAGAACGAATTGCTTCATCCTTACGAATCGCAACCAGTTCTTCTTCCGATACAGCATCTTTTATATTTACAGTTCCGTAACGACCATCCGTACAAATCAAAAAGCAGATACTTTTTCCCTGGGCACGCAAAGCCGCTACCGTAGCTCCAGCCCCTATTTCTATATCATCCGGGTGAGGTCCCACAAAAAGATATCGTTCAAAGCTTTGAACTTTTGGAAAAGGAGCAGCAAACCTTAATGCAAGTTTTGTAAGTCCCATAGTTAATCTCCATTATCAAACACTCTGCTTTTGATTTTCAAGCTGGCTGATAATTTCGGCATATTTATCTTCATCCAGTTTATAAAAACGAATATACAGCAGATATGAAGTTAGCAGCAGGACAAAAGGAACAATAACCATAAAGAGAAGCATACCAATAGATTGCCCCTTTCCAATATTCTGAATCACATTTGCAATCTCGGCATTTTTCATTTCGCTAGTTATGAGATTTTGATTTGCAGCCTGTTCAAAACCTGCAATCTGATTAGTAAAATCTGTAACACGGAAAAGCAGGTAGCAAAGTGAAGTAATTACAACAACTAAAGCACAACCAAGCTTTGTAATAAAAGGGCGAATAGAGGTAATAATTCCTTCTCTGCGGCTACCTTTTTTCAACTCGTTGTATTCAACCGTATTAAAAATCGAAATCATAAGAATAAGGTGGTAACCATACAAGCCAAAGGCCAGCAGCATATAACCAATAGTCAGAGTCCAGAAGGCCACCATGTTAGCAGGCATTAACAAGCCCGAAATCAGCATAAGCACACAACCCACAGCCGCAATATATAAGAGGATTTTTAAGAAAGTCTTTCTGCGAAGCTTTCTTGAAATTGCAGGATAGAAGACCATAAGTAAAGCGGTAGCAGCCATGCCGACGGTTGAAAAGAGAGAATAAAGTCCTCCCTCATAACCATAACGGAAATATACATAATTAGCGCCAATACCGCCGACGATTAAATTGTTTGCAATCTGATGGAGAAGATAAATCAGGACCATCCATCGCAGCTGGTCATTTCCAAAAATTGTATCAGCAATTAATTTAAACGAAACTTTGTCAGCAGGCTTTTCCATATCATCACGATTCTCTTTTACACCCAAAAGTGTAAACATAACAAACAGCGGAGATAATATCGCAACAACTAAAGCAATAATTCCATAGGCACTTGAAGCATTACCGCCCAACTGAAGCTTACCGGCTGTGAACATTGGAATCATCAAACCGGCAAGAGTTGCGCCAACCCCAGCAAAGAGAGTTGCGCGTGCCGTAAACTGATTTCTTGAATCACTTGTCCTTGAAACCGCAGGCACCATTCCCCAGTAGGAAATATCATTCATCGTATAGGTAATGCTGTACATAAAGTAGATTACGCCAAAGAAAATAACAAAGGCCCAGCCCGTAAGTTTTGTATTGAAAGCAAGATAAAGGACAATCGAAGTAGAGATTGAGCCCACGAGTAGCCAGGGCTTAAACTTTCCCCATTTTGTGCGGGTGCGCTCTATGATATTGCCCATAATCGGGTCATTGAAGGCATCGAAAATACGGGCGGCAACCATAATCATAGTAATTGCCACCACCTGAGCATCCGTTAACTCTTTTGTATAAAGGACATAAAGATAGATAAAGCTTGTGAACATAGCGTAAACCATGTCCCTGCCAACGGTCCCCAATGGATAAAACCATAAATTACGCTTTTTTATGTCCGAATCTTCAACATCAATGTGCTTTATGTTAAATGATTTTTTGTAGTCTGATTTTTCCGACATGCAATTCTCCTGCTAACAGGTGTGAGATAAGAAGACGGTAAAAATCACAAGTCTTTCCCATCAGAAAAAGCCTTTCCTACTATCTCACCAAGTTTTATATAATTATGATTTACAGGGTCATAGGTAATCGCTTCCAGCTTGCCCGCATCGATTTTTCCCT
Organism: Treponema sp.; assembly: GCA_024699205.1. Taxonomy (GTDB): domain Bacteria; phylum Spirochaetota; class Spirochaetia; order Treponematales; family Treponemataceae; genus Treponema_D. The sequence goes on from JAILQA010000419.1 coordinate 3,941, forward strand.
CAGTCAGAACTTTCTCATCAGCTGAAACATTCAGAATATTTGCAACCGTACACCCTGTCTGCGAATCATAACTAACTAATTCGCATTCCAGGCACAATGGCAATTCATTTATTATCGGAGCGTCTACAAATTCAGACTTTGTAACAGTAAATCCGGCCTTTTTTACTTTATCAGTCACTTTATTACCACTTGCAATACCAACGTAATCACATTCTTTAACATGCGAAGCATCTGCAAGGCTTACTGTAAAAGCCTTTTTAAGCTCAATATTTTTTGCAGTTTTATGGCTTGGATCTATACAAATTCCAATCTGATTCGTATCGTGTATTCCGCCCCAAGCAGCATTCATCGCATTTGCATTTCCATCTCCATCATAAGTCGCAATAATCAGCACAGGCATAGGATATAAAATAGTCTGTTTACCAAAGTCTTTTTTCATAGTTCACTCCAAATAATATTTTTAAGAATTATCTTGTTCTAATGCTGGTTTTATAGATTGTTTCTCCATACTGATTTAAGAAGGTCAAATCCATATAAGAATTATAAATCTTTAAATCCAGCCAGCCAAAATCTGTATTGTTAATCCATTTTGAGTATGGAGA
>JAILQA010000297.1 GCA_024699205.1 Treponema sp.
GAAAGTTTTTATGAATGCTATGTCCCTTGTTATGGTCCGCAGCTTCAACATTTTTTTGAAGCTTTAGAAAAAGATGATTTTCTTGGTAATCGCGGTGTTCTTCTGAAATATCTTTTTGATGATAATTTAAAAAGAACGCTTTGTCAGTGTGCTTATGAGTATGGATGTCATAGATCTTGTTCCACTGCAAAAATAGCAAAATTAATCTATAAAGAATATTGCAAGGAGTTTGGTAATCCGCTGGAAGGTCCGCAGGATGATGGCTATTATGAATTAGATTGGAAAAGAAGGTAAATGGTATTAAGAAAACGCTTTTGTTCGATCTTTTTCCTTCTTCTCCTCATCATCCCTTTCCCCCTTATTGCGGAAAATCCCAACACTGACCCTTATGCCCGCCTCACATCCGAGCAAATTGCTAAACATCCTACCGATAAATGGTTTACGGCAAAACGTCCAGACTACCGGGAAATAGACGAGCGTGTAAAAAATCTTGCAAAAAACGAAGAATCTCCCCAGGCAGTTGCACGCATTGTTTGTGAAGGACTCACGACCGATATAGAAAAAGCCCGAGCAATTTTTGACTGGCTAGCCTATAACGTCGCTTATGACACGAGTTACCGCACTTATTTGCCTTCAGATGTATTCAAAAAACGAAAAGCAGTCTGTCAAGGATATTCAGATTTGTTCTGTATTATGGCAAAGGAAGTCGGCTTAAAAGCAAGAACTGTTCCTGGTTTTGCAAGAACAAACAGTGGTCATGCCTGGAATATTGTAACGCTTTCAGATAGAGAAATCCTTATTGACTCTTGTTGGGGCGCAGGATATGTAAACGGTTCAAGATTCACTTTTCGTTTTGCCCCCTGGTATTTTGATACACATCCTGGAGCCTTTGCTCTGACTCACATGCCTAATGATGATATAATGGAAGAAATGCTTATTTATCCGCCAATGAAAATAAGCAGGAATAAATTTTTCGGTCTTCCTAAACTCGATACAGACAAATACTATCCTTATGGAAATAAAGATCCGGTAGAAGATTACCGTCACCGTTTTTGTAATGACGATAAAAATCTTCCTGTCACTTATACAACTCCACTCAATGTATTAAAGACCTTTGAATATATTTCAGCAGGAGATTCTCTTCTTGACGGTTTCTTTATGCAGGAAGTTGAAGTTTCCATAAGCGACCTTGAAAAATATTTTTCAGAAGAAGAACTAAAAACCGTCCGCCGGAATAAATGCCAGTTAGATTCTCTTGCCGCGGCTTCTGATGTTCCATTGCTAATAATCGCCCGTTATTGCAATGCCTTAAGCAAAAAATATGGTTTTGAAGAATGTTATTCAGTTTCGGGTTATGAAATTAAATGCGATTATGAAAAGTGCGGCTTCCGACTTCCTACAAAAGAGGAATGGCTTTCTGCCTGTGGAAGAATCTGTTTAGATTTAACAAGTCCAGTTGAAGATTTTGCAGCAAGAGTCTGGTATTCAGATAATTCAGGCGGAAGAATCTGGGTGTCGGGACATAATTATTTTGGCACGGGCTCCCTTTTGTATGATATGGCGGGAAATGTCAGTGAACTTTGCTGGGATTCTCAGAATAAAAAGTATGTTTTTATGGGCGGAAACATCTATTCCACGCGGGAAGAAATAGTTTCCCTGGAACCAGAAGATTTTGATAATTATGAAAGTCACAAAGGTGCGCACGGTTTTAGGCTTGTTATCGGTACTCCCAAATCAGCAGAACTTCAATATAGAATTGCTGAATTGTATGCAGATTCAAATTACAGTTTACTTGTGAAGACCGATAAATATCATCAGCAATGGCTTAATCTTTCTGCAGAAAATGGAAATATTTATGCAAAGGGAGATATCGCTCAAGATTATTATAATCTTGGAACCGAAGAAGGTTATGCAAAATGCTATGAAATTTGTCTCCAATTAGCCGAATCAGAATATCACTGGGCACTTTTTATCCTTGGGACAATGTATTCTACGGGAAAATACGTTACTACAGATGACCGAAAAGCTTTTGAATATTTTGAGCGCAGTGCCAATGCAAAAAATCTTTCCGCAATGATAAAAACTGCTAACTATTATAGAGAAGGAAAGGTTGTAGAGAAGGATGACCAGAAATATTTTTACTGGATAAACAGAGCAGTGAAGGGCGGTTATGATGATGAAGTAATTTCGCTGAATCTTGCCAGCTGTTACAAATATGGAATTGGCTGCGAAAAGGATGAAATACAGGCTTATGAAATTTATCGGGATCTGGCAGAAAGAAAAAATGCGTCTATGCTTGCTTTAGTCGAATGTGGAGACTGTTACGCAGATGGAATTGGTGTTCGCCAGAATTATTATTCCGCTGTCAGATGCTATGAAAAGGCCCTCGAGAAAGGTAGTATTTATGCAAAATCAAAATTAGCTGAATGTTTTTTTTATGGGCGTGGTAAAAGTCGTGATATTGAAGCCGCTGTAAAAATGGCATCAGAAATTGTAGAAGCCGGCTTTACTGATTATGGTTATAAAGAAAAATATGATTTATATTCTGCATATTTAGATGGAATGAATTATTTTGACGATCAATGTCAGAATCTTATTGCAGATATAAAAGATGATTCCTTTACCGAATACATAAAGGCAATGATTAAAATTAGTTCTGCTGCCTCTGCTATTCAGAATGCTGATATGACTAATTCTGCTCTTTTGCGCGGGCTTTCTCTTGAAAATCTTAACACTAAAGTTATTGAACCAATGCAAAAAATTATACAGGGAGAATTACTTTCTGGTAAAACTCTTGTCATCATAAATCCATATAAAGGGAAAAAGTTTGCCGGCTTGCAGAAATTGATTTTTTCTTCAGATAGTTTTAATGGAAAAAAATACCAGGTGAATGGTGAATATTATCGCTATGACAAATCCTTATATGAATATTACGACAATCTGATAATACTCCAGAAAGAAGAAGCTGACTTAAACTGTATTGATACAGCCTTTAATAAAATGAAGCCATCACTCTTGAATTGTTCCGAAGTTGATTTAATGCTTTTTAGTACAGATTATTTCAGTCAGGATTCTGATTATGTTTTTGCTTATAAAGAAATTGCTTCCCGAATGATAGAAAACGGCACTCGCCCGCGAATAATGGTTTTTGGAAGTAAAACTGATTTAGTTCAGCAGAATATAAACAGAGTTTTTTCAGGGGATGATGCCAAATATCTGGACAAAATTAATGTATTTGGAACTCCTTACAACATGCAAAATCAACTTGCCTGTGGATTCAGAAATGACAAGCTTTTTATAGTTATGCTTACCGAACAAATCAGCGGTCGCCATCTTCTTATTTATCTTGATGAAACAGGTTGGGCTCCTCAACCAACGCGACAAGATGTCAGTTTTTTACAATCGCAGCAAAATCTTTCTAAAATGGCAGGACTAGGTTTAAATAAAAGTGGAACAATCACAAAACCTGGCAAAATGGTCATGCATTATAAGGTTGTAAAATAATTTTATGGAATTAAAATAAAAGTATGTTATAATTAAGCATAGCTTTTTAAAAAGAGGAAAACTATGAGCAAGACTGGTAAACTTAGATTCACTTTGGCAGTAAAACTGCTTGTAATGTTTCTGATTGTTGTAATTATTTCAAGTGTAACAATTGGAATGGTTTCTTATAGAGCTGCATCTAAAGGAATGACTCAAAATGTATATACACAGATTGATACTGTTTCAAATGATATTGTAAATCAGATTTCTGCCATAAATGAAAGATATTTTCAATCTCTTCATGTTCTTGCAGAATTAACTACGATTAAAGATGAAAATATTTCATTAGAAGAAAAGCAGAAAGAACTGGAAACAGTTAAGGCTTCAATGGGCGAAAATTGTGAAAATGTTGCCTTTTATGACGCAAATGGAGATGCTCTCGTTGCAACAGGCAATATAATGAATTTTGCAAATCGTCCATATTTTCAGGAAGCCTTTGCCGGTAAAGATTTTGCCTCTGATCCTGTTTTGAGCCCTGTAACCGATTCAATTCTTCAGCATTATAGTGTTCCTGTTTATAATGACAATCATAAGCCAATTGGCGCTATTGTAATGGTTATAGGTGGAAACACAGTATTAAGCACTATTGAAAAAATTGACATGGGTGGTGGAATGCATCCTTCTGTTATCAACTGGGCTACTTCAACAACTGTTGCAAATGTAAATGAAAATACAGAAACCAGTGAAGAAGATGGTGGTGCTGTTCTTGATGAAACCTCTGGTCTTGGTCTTGTCCTTACAAATATTTTCCAGGGTAAGGAAGGAATTGATGATTTTGTAGACCCTAATATCCATGCACATCTTATTGCGGCCTACAAGAAGGTTCCTAATACAACCTGGACTGTTTTTGCTGTTGCACCTTATGATCTTTATTTTAGTGCCCTTAAAGGAACTCAGACAACCATCCTTCTTATCATCGTAATTACATTAGTTATTACTACAGTTGTTATTTTATTCTTGATTCGTCTGCTTATTAGACCACTCAAAACTGTAAAATCTTCAGTAGAAACAATTGCAAGTGGAAATGCCGATCTTACTCAGAGAATTCCTGAAGCAAGCAATGATGAAATTGGTGATGTTGTAAACGGTTTCAATGTCTTTGTCGAAAAGCTTCATGAAATTGTAACAAATTTACAGCATTCAAAGGATAATCTTATTTCTGTTGATACGGATTTACAGGCAAGTACGCAGAATGCAACGGCTTCAATTACAGAAATTATTTCAAATATTGAAAGTGTTAATGGCCAGATTCTTAATCAGGCTGGTTCTGTACAGGAAACTGCTGGTGCTGTAAATGAAATAAGCGCAAATATCGACTCGCTTGAAAGGATGATTGAATCTCAGTCTGCAAGTGTAACCCAGGCTTCTGCTTCGGTAGAACAGATGATTGGAAATATAAACTCTGTAAATACTTCTGTTAATAAGATGATTGAATCTTTTGGTCAGCTGGAACAGAACTCAACAGAGGGTATTTCAAAACAGAGCAATGTAAACGAAAAAATCGGTCGTATTCAGGAGCAGTCAAAAATGCTTCAGGATGCAAATATTGCAATTGCTAGTATTGCTTCCCAGACAAACCTTCTTGCTATGAACGCTGCAATCGAAGCGGCTCATGCAGGTGAAGCCGGAAAAGGTTTTGCTGTTGTTGCCGATGAAATCCGTAAGCTTTCAGAAACTTCTACTGCTCAGTCAAAAACAATTGGAACTGAGCTTCAGGATATTCAGAAGACAATTCAGGAAGTTGTTGCAGTTTCTCACGAAACAAATACAGCATTCTCTGCAATTTCAGAGAGTATTGCCGAAACAAGCCAGATTATTGAACAGATTAAGAGTGCAATGGAAGAGCAGCAGATTGGTTCTAAGCAGATTATCGATGCCCTCCAGTCTATGAACAATTCTACAGCCGAAGTTAAAACTGCTTCTGCTGAAATGTCTGAAGGAAACAGACAGATTCTTGCAGAAATCCAGAAGTTGCAGATGGCAACGGATACAATTAAAGACAGTATTCAGGAAATGCAGGCTGGTGCAGAGCACATTAATCAGACAGGTGCTGAACTTTATAATATTTCCGGAAAGATGGCAGACAACATCAAGCAGATTGGTTCTGAAATTGATTTGTTCAAGGTATAATTTTTTGAAGGATTTTCTATAAATCTTATAGAAAAATTATTTGATGGGTCTGGAAAGTGGTAATTGAGTTTTCAAAATACCGCTTTCCAGATTTTTTTTATTTTACAAGCTCATACCACAAAGTTTTATCATCTCCGCTTATAAGCAGATTCTTTAATTTCTTACCGCGTTTTCCATCCTGAGTTAAAGGATACAATTTCCATCCTTTTTCTGCAATTTCAATTTTTCCTGTTGAGCCAAGGGCTGCGGCTGTGCGGCCTGCTCCACAATATTCAGTTCTAAGATTTATCTGGTCACGGGTAATAGAATTTTGTGGAACTGATTTTGCTGAAGTTCCGTATTCGTAGAGTTTTTCGCCAATATTTCCACTCCAGCAGGAAGAGAAAATAAACCAGTGAGAATCATCAAGCTTTACTCCGGCTACTGTGGCAAAATCATTTTCTGGCGTAAACCCAACTTTTTGCCCCTCAGCCATTTTTGCTTTAGCACCAAGTGAAGAAACATTTACAAATACATTTTCATCATTATAGATGAAGAAACCGCTGCTGCTGTTCCATATCAGATTTCCGTCACAACTTGTAGTGCTTACACCGCTATTCCGCAAGGCAATTTTTGCATCTAGTTCTGTACGTAATTCCTGAACAGACCGCAAATCATCTGGTTTAAAATTATCCGGGGTCTTTCCTTCAACAATTGCTCCAGTTCTGTATATGATTGAATCTTCTGGACGGATTCCAAAGTATGTCGTCGGAACATTGTTCCAGGCGCTTCCACGTTCTGCAATTGCCCGTAATTCATTTTCATTTGTGATTGTATAATAAATTCCTTTAGAAAGAGGTTTTATTTTGAATTCACGGAAAATACGTGCAGCAAGAGGAGCTCCACATATTTTTGCAGGATTAGAGGCCTGATCAAAATAACCTGTTATTTTTTGTGTATCTGGATTTCGCTGCGAAAGTTCATAGCAGAAAGAATAAACACAGTCCCAGTCCTGCAAACTTGCATAAACTGCAAGCATTGGCATCATTTCAGAAGAAAACTGGCAGGGATATGGATGATCGTATTCAGTTACAGAAAAAGGCTTTCCATAAACTCGCATTGTCGCAAGATTTGCCAGGGTTCCGCCGTCTTTTGCAGTGGTAAGACTCTGGTTTTTAACAAAAAAATCTTTTGTATTCCAGCCGGTTGAAGGAAATGACGGATGGTGCCAGTATGCATGTGAATCAACAACATCAAAACTGCTCATTACAGAAACTGGTGCACATGGAAGGGCAGTTCCAAAAGTCAGTGCCTTTACTCCAAGCTCCTCTTTCAGGTAATTGTTCATGCTTTCCCAATAATCTGCTTCAAGCTGGCATAAAAATTCAGTGGCAATTATTTTAAGTTCAAGCGGATAAGCCCTGTATTTATCCAGTGAAGGAAATGCAATCAATCCCTCTTTTGTTTTTTCTACGCAGGTAACATTTCCTCCCTTGCAGAGCTTTATGTCTGAAAATTCAAAGGTTGTACCTGCGCTCAATCCCATTTTTCCAAAAGTAAGACGAGGTTTATTATCGGGAGTGAGTATAGCTACTGTAAAGGAGTAATCCTGCCATTCTTTAGTGAGCTGTAAATTTTTTGAAAAACCAAGATTGCTCCAAGGGTCATGATTCATCATTATTGCTACACTTGCAGAAGTATTTTTAGAAGCCTTTGCCTTAAAGGAGATTGTGTACATCTGGTCCGGCTCAACAGTAAAACCATACAAATCATACTGAACATGCCAGTCCGCCCCACCGTTCGCCTTTACTTTGATTTTTGCACTTCCAGGAGCTTCCGTCAAATCAGCTTTTGCTCCACTATGATGCTCAAGAGTTCCTTTGCCTGCAATAAGATTATCACTCATTTTCTGATTCTGATTAAATTGTTCTGACAGTGACTGATAGGTGTATTCTTTTTGAGATAAAAAGTCTGTCCACAAAACATCAAGTTCCTGAGTCAGTGATGAAGGAAAGCGTTCCAGCGCATCGTCAAGAAAACATTTTACCATGGAGTTTTCGTTGTTTATCTCAACAAAAATAACTGCCGGATCTTCTGCATAAGTCAGCCCAGTATAAGGATTTTTGTGAGTAAGGATTTTCTCGGCATATTTCTGCTGTTCCTCGCGGGCAAGCTGGTTCCAGAAGCCGTAGCAATGTCTGTCCTTCCAATCAGAAACTTGAGCCAATTCTTTTGGAAGCTTGTTTTCGCTATTTGGTCTTATAGTTCTTCCTGTAAGAAGATTTATGTTGCTGTAAATTCCTGCCTTTTTCAGCTCATAGAAAAATTTATCAAAACGCTCAAATGAACTTTCATCAAACTCAAAATTTTTCCAGCTTGAATCATGCTTAATAAAACAACCGGCCCAGTCAGAATCCGTGTGATGAAAACGAATGCAGTTAATTCCCTGAGAAGCAAGTGTTTTTGCCCAATATTCCGCATCTTCAACCGGAGGAAATTCCGAAACATTTGTACCAAAAATGCGGATTCTCTTGCCGTCAGCATAAAGGTGTCCATCTTCTCCAACCGAAACCCGTTCTTTTTCTGTAATCGGTGTATTCAAATAAGAAGCGTCAGCAATTGTCCCTGCCTCTGGCCTTCCCGAAAAATAAAATGGATTAAAATCAGTCTGGAAATTTGCCGCAAAAATAAGCATACCTCCAAAAATGAGTATAAAAAAAGATAAAAATGATTTTTTCATAAAGGGCTCCTAAATTTTCTGAAATTAAATTATACCACAGGATTTAAATAATTAGAAATTTTAGAAAGTAAGATTGCAGGAGAAAGAATAATTTAAGCAGATTAACTAAGAATCATCTGCATAAAAAATACTGTGGAAGAACAACGATTGCAAAAAAGGCTAAACTAATAATCTGGAACCATTTCATAAAGTAAAGAGCATGACCTGGATATTCACGAGAATAAAGCCGGTAATTTATAACAGATGCAAGTGAGCCAATGATTGAACATAATCCCGCTGAATCAAGACCATACAAAAGAGCAGGCAAATTGCTTGTAAAAGGCCACAAGATGATTGAAGCCGGCACATTTGAAACCGCCTGACTTAAAAGAATGCTCCACCAGTATTCATTTCCAGCAACATGTTTTTTAAGAAATGCTGAAATGCCTGGATTTGCAGAGATTGATGACGAGAAAATAAAAAAGCATAAAAAAGTAAGCAAAAGAACATAATCTGTGCGGATTAAGATTTTTATATCAAAAATTATGAGGGCAAGTGCAACAAAGATTGTTACAGCCCACCAGAAACGTGTTCTGGACACAATTGTCGCAATTACAAGAATAAAAAGGCTGATGTAAAGAATACGGTATTTTTTACCTTCTGGCTGCCAGTTTTCAGAAAAATCTTCCTGATTGATAATGATTTTCTCATGTAAATCACGACGATACATAAAAAGAAGAAATCCCGACAGAAGAATGGAAGAAGCAATCCATAAAGGAAGCATCATCAGCATAAACTTTGGTGCACTGATTCCACTCTGACTAAAAAGGAAAAGATTCTGTGGGCTTCCAAAAGGAGTAAGAAGTGAACCTCGAACTGCTGCAATATTTTCTAAAACAAGAACAGGCACTGTGTATTTTTCCTTTCCGCCTGCTCTAAATAAAATGATTGTGAGTGGTACAAAAATTATGAGAGAAACATCGTTGGTAACAAACATTGAAGAAAAGAAGACTGAAAAAACAAAGAAAAAAGAAAGCCCAAGCATTGTTGAAAGTTTACCTGTTCTTTGTAAAAGCGGCTGGAAAATATTTTCCTTTTTAAATCCTTCCAAAACAGAAAGCAGCATGAACAAAGTCGCAAGAGTTTTCCAGTCGATATTTTGCAAAAGTGCCAGGGATGGTGGCGTAATAAAAAGTGAAGCAAGTGCCGCAATCAGGGCAACAGAAAGCATTAATTCTTTTTTGAAAAAAGCTGCAATTTTTTGAAACATAAAAATCACTCTAATTTAAGAATACAACATAATATCAAAATCGCAGAAGAAAATAAAGGATTATCAAACAGCTCAAAAGAACGCTCAACTAACACT
>JAILQA010000465.1 GCA_024699205.1 Treponema sp.
TAAATGTTATTTCCACTTGCGAAAATTGTCAAGGGGAAAATCTATAAAAATTAACCATTTTATAGACCGATTATTTTTTGTTAATTATTCATGAAGTCCCAGGTATTTTTTAACTTCATCTATATATGTCTGTCCAATGGAACTTTGTGTAAAATTATGCTTTGTTATCCAGCCAATTTCCATAATTCTGTTAATGCTTGCATCTTCATCATGGAAAGGAACCGCTATATATTCTGAACCATTCAATTCTTCACAGATAATACCTGAGCAGAGAGTATAACCGTTTAATCCAATCATGAGATTGAGCATGGTAGCACGATCATTTGCCTTTATTGTTCTGTGATATTCGCTTGTACTTAAAATTTCTTCGGCAAAATAAAAAGATGCGCCATCTCCCTGTTCAAAAGAAAGGCAGGGGTAATCTTCCAGTTGTGTAAAAGTGATTTCCTTGTTTTTGGCAAGAGGATGTCCTTTCCACAAATATACGTAAGCCTTGCAGTTTATAAGATGATGAAATTCCAAATCTTTTGATTTAAGCAGACTTGTAATGGCTTTTCGGTTGAAGTCACTTAAATATAAAATACCGATTTCACTTTTAAGACTGGCAACATCTTCAATTACTTCACGGGTTTTTGTTTCACGGATAGCAAATTCATAATCATTTGTACCGAATTTTTTTACCATCTCAACAAAGCTTTTTACAGCAAAGGAATAATGCTGGGTAGAAACACTGAACTTTTTTTTGATGTTTCCATTATCGCCGTATTTTTCCTTAAGATTCAGATAGCTCATGTAAAGCTGCCGTGCACTTGCCAGAAATTCTGTTCCGTCATTTGTGAGGGTAACTCCACGCCCTGTTCTGTTAAAAATTGTTATACCAAGTTCATTTTCCAAATCATGAATGGTACTTGTCAGGGAAGGCTGGGATATAAAAAGCTTTTCTGCGGCCTTATTTAGAGAACCTGTTTCTGCAATTCCGATTACGTATTTAAGCTGCTGTAAAGTCATTTTTTTTCTATATTATTATTTTCATATATTATTGTCTAGCAGGTTGTAATCTACTATAATGCATTCATATCAGAGATTTCTCTGATGAAAGAAAGGTTATTATTGTATTTAGGGGTGTAATATGATTAATTGGCAGAATGCGGACTCTCTTTCTTCATGGAAGAAGTTACAGTCATTAAAAGGTATGGTTTCTGTTGCAGATGAACTTGCTGGAAAGGGCGCAGCAGGCAGAATTGCAAAATATTCTGTTCAGATGGGAGGCGGACTTACTTACAATTACGCCGCAAAACAGGTAAACGAGCAGATTCTTAAAACTCTTGCTGAACTTGCTCAGGAGCAGCAGCTTGTAGAAAAATATCAGGAACTTTTGGATGGTGCTGTAATTAACACTGGTGAGAAACGCATGGTTCTTCATCAGCTTACACGTGGCCAGCTTGGAAAAGATGTTATGGCTGACGGTGTAAATAAGCGCGATTTTTATCTCAATGAAGTAAAACGCATTGCTGATTTTGCTAATGATGTTCACTCTGGAAAACTTGTAAATGAGAAGGGCGAAAAATATACTAGTGTTTGTCAGATTGGTATTGGTGGTTCAGATCTTGGACCACGAGCTATGTACCTTGCTTTGGAAAACTGGGCAAAGAAAAACAATACTTTCAAAATGGAAGCACACTTCATCTCTAACGTAGACCCAGATGATGCTGCAAGTGTTGTAAAGTCCCTTGATATTTCTAAGACAATTTTTATTCTTGTTTCTAAATCAGGAACTACACTGGAAACTCTTACAAACGAAAGCTTTGTAAAAGACTTTATTAAAAAGGCTGGTTGTGATGCAAGCAAGCACATGATTGCTGTAACATCTGAAACTTCTCCATTGGCTCACAACCCAGACTATATGGCTGCCTTCTATATGGATGATTACATTGGTGGCCGCTATTCTTCAACTTCTGGAGTAGGTGGAGCTGTACTCTCGCTTGCTTTCGGACCAAAAGTTTTTGCAGATTTCCTTGCCGGCGCCGCAGAAGAAGACAAACTTGCTTTGAACAAAGACATCACAAAGAACCCTGCTATGCTGGATGCTTTAATTGGCGTTTACGAAAGAAACGTTCAGAATTATCCTGCAACTGCAATTCTTCCATATTCACAGGCTCTCAGCCGCTTCCCTGCTCATCTTCAGCAGCTTGATATGGAATCAAACGGTAAATCTGTAAACCGCGACGGGGCTCCTTTGAACTATGTAACTGGACCTGTAATTTTTGGTGAGCCTGGAACAAACGGCCAGCATTCATTCTATCAGCTGCTCCATCAGGGAACAGATATTATTCCTTTGCAGTTTATCGCTTTCCGAGAAAATCAGACTGGCGAAGATGTTGTAATTGAAGATTCAACAAGCCAGGTTAAGCTTTGTGCAAACGTGACTGCTCAGATTGTTGCTTTTGCTTGTGGTAAAAAGGATGAAAATCCTAACAAAGCCTTTGCCGGAAACAGACCAAGCAGCTTGATTTACGGCGACCAGCTCAATCCAAAATCACTTGGTGCTTTGCTCGCTCACTACGAAAACAAAGTTATGTTCCAGGGTTTTGTATGGAATGTAAACAGTTTCGACCAGGAAGGCGTACAGCTTGGTAAAAAACTCGCTAAGACTGTTTTGAGCGGTAACATGGAAGGTGCTCTTAAAGCATTTGCCGGACTTTTGATTAAATAAAGCGTTTTATTCCCACAGCAGCTGCAATCCGTTTTCCTGATATTGCTGGAACTTTTCGTCCTTGCTTATTAGAATTAAATCGTTGCGGATTGCCTGCTGAATTAGCATTCTGTCAAATGGATCGTGGTGATTTTCTTTTAGCGGGATTTGCGAAATACTTACGTAATCATAAGTCTGTGGAGTTAAAAGCGTAAAATCATATTGCTCAGCGACGTGGGGAAGTTGAAGAACGCTGATTTTTCCCAAGCTGAGTTTTCCTGATTGCCATTTTATTGCCAGTTCCCAAAAACTTATTGGGCTTATGAAAATTTCATTCTTTTCGTTACAAAGTATTTTTAATATTTTTTTTGTGATTTTTTCTGGTTCCATCATAAACCAGATGAAAACGTGAGTATCAATTAAATATTTCATTTTCTCTCCTTAATAACTTCTGTGTTAGTCGCTTTGCATGAGGCAACAAATGTAATTTACATCAAATCATCCATATCATCAAAAAGCCATTCAGGTGTAAGTCTGAAGTTTTCATCTTCCCAATATGGACCATAATCTTTATAAAGCCCTGGAATCCTTCTTTTTTGTTTTTTTTCTACAATCTTATTCAAACAAGCCACCGGTTTTTTTGCACGGCCATACAAAATCTGCACTTCTTCGCCTTGCATAACCTGTTCCAAAACTGAGGAAAAATGAGCTTTAAAATCACCGACTGTCATTTGTATCATAATTATAATGTATTATC
>JAILQA010000018.1 GCA_024699205.1 Treponema sp.
ATCTGCACAAAGCTGGTTCAGAAGTTTACAGATGATCAGGCCTATCTTGAAAAAGAACTTACCAATGCCCTGCCACGCGTTCAGTGCCTTGAGCTTGAAATTGAACACATGACAGGAAAGCTGGTAAACGAGTCATAGGAATAAACAATGAACAGCAAAATCATGGCAAGCGCAAAACATATCATTCCGATAAACAACATTGTTTTATTCCGATAATTGTAGATTGTTCCGATACATGCTATAATCATAATAATGAAATCAGATGGAACCTTTTTGACAGCAAGTCAAGCTGCGGAAAAATGGAATATCTCAGAGCGAAGAATCCGGGTCTTGTGTTCACAGGGGAAAATTCCTGGAGCCATGCAAATCGGTCGTGGCTGGCGTATTCCCCTTGATGCTGTGAAACCCCGCGACGGACGGCTTACAAAACAGGAAAATCTTCTTTCCCTTATCAATGAAAAGAAGCGACACCTTGACACACTTAGGCCTTTCACCCAGGGTGAACTTGAACGCCTTAACGAACAATTTGTCACCGAATACACTTACAACTCAAATGCCATAGAAGGCAACACTCTTACACTGAGGGAAACCGACCTTGTTCTTCGGGGACTTACAATAGACAGGAAGCCTCTTTCACATCACCTTGAAGCAATCGGTCATAAAGAAGCGTTCGACTATGTTGCAAGCCTTGTTCAGAAAAACGAGCCGCTTTCAGAGCGTGTCATAAAAGACATTCACTATCTTGTCCTTGCAGATAAAAAAGATGACCGCGGCATATACAGAAAAATTCCTGTAACAATAGCAGGCGCAGCCCACGAACCTGTCCAGCCATATTTGATTCAGCCAAAATTAGAAAGTCTTCTTCAAGATTTTGCAAGGGATGAAAGTCACATCGTCACAAAATTAGCCCGGTTCCATATTGACTTTGAAGCAATTCATCCTTTTATTGACGGCAACGGAAGGACTGGACGGCTTTTAGTAAATCTTGAACTTATGAAAGCCGGTTTTCCGCCAATAAACATTAAGTTTGCTGACCGACTTGCCTACTACGACGCATTTGACTCATACCATGTCCACCACAATCTTGGCGAAATGGAATCTCTTTTTGCAAAAGCCCTGCTGGAACGCCTTGATTTTTATATTGGACTGAGGAAGGAACAGGAGTAAAGGGTGAAACAGACGATCTGCTCAAATTAGAGCAAACCGTCTGAACCGACTTAGGCAACCTCTACAGTTTCAGAAATTGCTTCTACGAGATACTTTCGCTCGTATCCAGATTTTCCGGCATAGCGGGTACGAACAACAATTTTGTATTTTCCGATTGCAAGTGATGAAGGAATTGCAAACAGAAGTTTAGACGGCAAGTTGTAAACAAGGGCTGATTCAACCTTAGTCCAGGTACTTTCATCACTTGAAAAACTTCCATTTTCATCAACAGAAGCAAACCAGATTCCAGAATCTTCCCCGCCGACTTTAAGGCTTGAGCCTTCAAGCAAAACAGAACCGTTTACTGTAAGAGTTCCGTCAGTCTTACCGGTAGAAACATCTGTAACAGTTGTAATCACTCCGCTTGGAGCAACATACCCAGAAGAAGCAATTTCAACATTCTGAACAGCATCTTTTAAGGTCTGCGTTGCAGTGAATTTTACGGTGAGTGCAGGTTTTCCAGTTTCGGTATCTACCGTGCCTTTTCCAGCGATGTAAAAAGTTCCAAGTTCGCCGAACTTAACAGCATTTCCAGCCGCAAGAACTTTAAGAACTGTATTTGCATAAGCGTTTAAGACACTCGTAACTGTACCCAAGTCCACAAGCGGAACCACATCTGACATTGCATCCAGAATGTTCTGTGTGCTGTAGGTGTATCGCTCCACTTTGCCGTAATAGTTTTCAGTTCCATCTTTTGCAAACTGATTTTTCTGTAACTTAACGGAAACTCTTCCGTTAGCCGATTCCTGAAGTTTGATAAAAGCGTTGTTTTCGCTCATGTTTTTCTCCCCCACACTCTGCAGTTTTTGCCGCGCGCATAACAAAAAACGCGAAAATGTGGTATAATAGATTTGTAAGCAAGGCTTTTTCAGAAACTCTGTTTTTACTTTGCTTAATCAAATGATAAATGGAGCGAAGAAACGCAAATCGGACTTATTCAGAATTAGAAGAGGCAAAAAGTGTCTGAAAATCAGAATTATTCAGAATTAAAATGGAGTTTTGCAGATTTCATAAAACGCTTGGATTCAATTCTTGTTAAGGATTCTAGTGGCGTAGATTTTATGCTTGAATTTATAGATAATTGCATAAAAGACGGAGTAGATAATCCTTTAAGATCTAAAAATAGAAGTAATGAAACACGGTATTTAAACGATGAAAAGTTCTCAAAGAAAAAGGCGGAGTTTATAAAGAACAATTTCAATCTCAAAAAGCTGTCTGACTATTTGGAATCAATTTTTGATAATAATGACAATGATGACAATGTTAATGATTTGTGCGAGGAGTTCTTTCCAAATAATCAAAATGTCACTTACAAAAATCTTGCAGAAGAACTTACAAAACTATTCCTAGAAATTCTGCGAAAAAGAATAGAAGAAATAGACCCGAGACCTAGAGAAAAATATGAAGTGTTTATCCCTCTTGGAGAAGAAAAAGTTTTTGAAAATAAAATCAAAGAAACAGTAAAAGCCATTTATGCAATAGCAAGCAGTGATGAATTAAAAGACCATCCTATTTCAGCTACATATATAAAAAAAAAGATACCTGATGATTTTCTATTACAAGATGATGTCCAGCATAAAGTCACAAAGTTCTTTAATAAGATAAATCAGTATTTTGTTGATGAACAAAGAGAAGGAGCTATACCGGCAGATTTTGTAACTAAACAGGTACATGAGCAATATGTAGCATTAAAAGCAACTTGCTGCAGTAAGCAGGAAATATTTAATGAAATGACAAGTTTTTTTCTGACCAAAGCAAAGTTACCAACTGGCTATAATCGTGCTGCACAGTGCGTTGTCGCCTATTTCATTCAATTGTGTGAGGTGTTTGATGTTTCTGCCGAATAAAACAATTCCTTTTTCAGATTCTGTAATTGCAAGATTTTCAATAATTCTTGATAGTTTGAAAGACAAAAACCAGAATATCCACAGTCTGTATAAGAAGAACAAGAAAAACTTCTATATTGTTCAAGATTATATAGAAACTTTAGATTGCCTTTTTGCTTTAAATATAATCGATTTCGACGAAACAAAAGAGGAGATAAGGCTGTGCTCTGTGAAATAAAGTGTGATGCATTTAAAATAAGTGAACCTCTAAATATACATGAGGGCTTGAATATTGTTCTCGGACAAGAGAATAAAGCTAACTCCATAGGAAAATCTACTTTTCTTCTGGCAATAGATTTTGCGTTTGGAGGGAATTCTTATATTGATTCAAAGAACAGAATTATAAAACTTTTTGGCAATCACACGATATTTTTTACACATAAATTCGAAAGCGGAACATATTATTTTTGTCGCTCTACAGAAAATCCAGATGTAATTGTAAAATGCGATGAGAACTATAATTCAAATGGTGAAATATTAAAAATAAAAGAATTTACTGACTTTTTGAAAAAAGAATATAAGTTGGAAAAATCAGAATTGACATTCAGGGAAATTGTTTCAGTTTATTCTCATATTGCAGGAAGATTTGAAACTGATTTTGAAAATCCTCTAAAAAATGAGGGAGACACAAGCCAATCGAAAGGAATAACAAGATTTGAGAAACTTTTTCCTGAATACGAAAATATAAAGCCAAAAACAAAGTCATTGGAACTTGCTGAATCAAAGGCAAATGCTTTTAAATCTGCTGTAGATTATGGTTTTATAAGAAAAACTGCAACCAACGATAAGGAAGCCCAGAGATTAATTGCTGAAAAAGACGAGTTACTAAATGTTTTAGACGAAACAAAGACAGGCAAGGCTAAAGAAATTTTTGCCTTTGAAGGAAAAACGGCGCAAGAAGCCGCTGACATAAAGAAGGAATTGAAAATTCTTCGTTCCAAGCGTTCTCGGCTTCAAAGTGAAATTGCATCTATTCAAAAACTCGACTCTACTTCAAAAGTTTCTGATGATGATTTAAAAGTTTTGCAGACATATTTTCCATCTGTTAATCTTAAGAAAATCCAAGATGTTCAGAATTTTCACAATTCTATTTACAAAATAGTAAATAAAGAATGCAAAGATGAAGAAGATAAACTGAACAAGATGCTTTATGTAGTCATTAAAGAAATTGAGGAGCTTGAAAACAAAATAAGCCCAGATTTAAAAGATATTCCTCAAACAGTTCTTGAAGAATACGGTAAAAAAGCTGTCAGAATAGAACAAATAGAAAAATCGCTCGAATACTATGACCTTAAAAATAATCTACAGAATGAAAAAACAACTGCGGAAAATGAGTTGCGTATAACACAAGAACAGGCGTTGTCATCAATTTCTGAAAAAGTTAATGCTGCATTATCTCTTTTTGATGAAGAAAGGAAAAACTTGAAATTTGAATTTCAAACTCAAAAATCATACAAGCTTTACAGAGAAAACGATGTTGGAACAGGAACAAAGCATTTAAATTTGATTGTTTTTGATTTGGCTGTTCTTTCCATAACGGAAGTTCCATTTTTAATTCATGATTCTTATATTTTCCATGAACTTGAAGATGACAGGGTGAACTTTTGTCTTGCTCTTTATGCTGATTTTTGCAAGAAGTATAAGAAGCAGATTTTTATTGCCTTGGACGGACAAGATAAATGTAATGACAGGTCAAAAGCTATAATTGAAAGTACAAAAGTAATTCAGCTTGGAAAGGGCAAAGAAGCTTTATTCGGTGAGAAAAAAGAGTAGATACTACGAGAACAGAATCTATTTACCTTGAGTTCATAGACTATTTACCACAGGTAAGCAATCTATAAACCTATGGTAAATACTCGTCTTTCTGCACAGCCGGAATTTTGAAGCTAAGTGCAACCATCACGGGACCTTGTAAAATTTTCTGTGTAAATGGCTGACAAATATGATACTCTTAAGGAGGAGTACAATGTTGGCCAAAACAAAAGAAAAAGATGCCATCGACCAGTTGCTGGAGCAGATTGACTTCCACGGAATGACAGCAGAAGAATTAGCTGGAGAAAACGGTTTGCTCAAGAAACTGACAAGCCGTTTTTATTCAAAAGCTCTGGATGCCGAAATGGACGAGCATTTGGGCTA
>JAILQA010000034.1 GCA_024699205.1 Treponema sp.
TTCTGCAAGTTCAACAGAAATACGGCCAATTCCACAGGCTGCATCTAAAACTTTAGAGCCTTTTTTTAGTCTGGCAATCTTACAGACATAATCAGCGACATCAGGAGCCTCTGCCCATAAATTATCATCGTACATAATGGGACCATAAGTAGTCCAAAAATCTTCAGATTCAAACCATTCTGCCATATTTTTTACCTTAAAGTTTTTGCCTTAAAGTTCAGCTGCGGCATCCAGACTACGTTTTGCTAAATCTTCCATTCCCTTGCCTGCTGCTGTAAAAATCTCTGCTGAATGTTCAAAGGCATATTTTGCCTGGTCTTTTTCTGCAGCAGTCGGATTGCCTTTTAATAAAATAATTCCTTTGATGTAATAATCTGTTCCCAGGGCCAGAGTGTTTTCTGCAGAACGGTCGTAGAAAATTGCCTTTTCCATTGCTTTCAGGGCATCTGCTTTTTTATTATTCAGGGAAGAAACCTGAGCAATTTTGTACCAGGTAATTCCAATTTCCGAAAGATAACGGTTGTCTGTGTATAATTTTGCAGCAGTTTCATATTCTTTTTCGGCAGCATCGTAGTTTTTCTGGGTTCTATAAATGTCACCGTAAGCAGAAGCAAACTGGGCTTCAAAATATTTGTCACCGCGTATGTGTTTTTCATTTTCATCAAGAAGATTTATGAGTGCCCTGTAATCTACGGGCTGATTTGTATCTGTGATTTTGATTCTGACTTCTGCTAAGGCACACAAGGCTTCTTCTTTTTGAACATTTTCCGCATATTTTGCAAAGACTCTGGCTTTTGTCAGATAATCATTTGCAAGCTGAGTGTAAGGCGGATTATAAGATAGATTGAGACTTACATAGCCCAGACAAACCGAAGTCAGGAGTTCATAATTATCTATTGTCATTGCCTGTGTGTAAGCCTGAGCTAGAAAAAAGTTTGCATTTTCATATTCACCGGAAAGTATGCAGGAGTTTGCAGATTCGAGCATTTCGCTTGCTGTTGAATGAATCAGGGTGATTTTCATTTCTCTTTGTGGTGCAGAACGGCAGGATAAAAAGAAGAGAGTGCAAATAAAAAAAGAAGTCAGAATTGAAGAGGATTTGAGGCTTGCTTTCATCAGAATGTTTCCTCCCTTAATTTTGGAGTTGCAGAGGTTTTCTCTATTCTTTCTGTTGAATTACCCTTTATAAGCGGATTGTTTTTCAGACTTACAACAACATCCTGAACCTGTTTAATTAAGGTTTGTACCTGAGCAAGAATAATTGTTACCTGAGGCATATTGTTTCCAAGTGATGCAGAAACATTGTTTATATCTGTCATAGTCTGATTTAAAGTTGCAAAAAGACTGTCCAAAGTTCCCTTGGATTCTTCGGTTTCTAGTAATTTTGGAATAAGTCCCTGTGGATCCTGCAACTGATTTGTAAGCGTATTTACGTCGTTCAAAATACTATGCAGCTGATTAATTGCATCGTTTATTCCGTCTGTTATAGAAGCAAGTGGAACTGATGTGTCGCCAGAAAGGAAGGCGGAAATCTGGCTCAGAATTGTATTTATTTCGTTTATTGTCTTTGAAATAGGTGAGTTATCCATTCTTCCGCTTATGATTTCTGAAACCTGGCGTACAAGGCGGTCTATGTCGCGTACCAAATCAGAGGCAGAATTAACTATATTTGTGATTGAATCTGTCTGGTCTGAAAGCATTACCTTATGATTTTTTATGTTTTCTATTCCTAGACGAGAATTGCGTTCTGGGATAAGGCTGTCGTTTTCTATGATTGTAGTAGAAACTCCCGGATGGAAAATCATAGATGACCCCAAGCCGATTGGACTTACCGAAAGTTCAATTATTGAGCCTTCTGTTATGCGGTCAATATAATCATCAAGAATATAAAAGTTCACTACAACTTCATCGTTATCGTTCAGTGCAATATTTTTTATTTTTCCGATTGCAAAGCCTTTATACTGAATAGACATTCCTTCGGAGACATTAGAGGCTGAGGTTACAATCGTGTAGTATGGATGTTTTTGTACAAACCAGTTCTGCTTTGAACCTATTAAAAACATAATGAAAATAAGGGCGGCAATTGCGAGAATTGAGAGGCTGCCTACTATCTGATCTGCATATTTAATTTTGAACTTCATTTTT
>JAILQA010000038.1 GCA_024699205.1 Treponema sp.
GTATGCTATAATAATTTTGATGGAACTCTCTATACATTCCAATTTACGGGAAAAATCCTTAAAAATCAATCGTTTTTTTCGTCATATTTTACCCGGCTCTTTTTTGTGCCTTCTTATATGCTTTGTGACGGGATGTTCAAATCAGAATCAGATTTCAGAATTGTTTGATAAGTGGTGTGTTGTTGATGATGCAATTGCACAGCAAGCGCCAGATATTATGGACGAGCTTGAAATCTTTTTACACGATTATGATGATTTCAAATCAACTGCCTACTATAAAAACCTTTTGATTTCTGAAGATTACGGCTCTGCCCTTGTAAAGCTGGATAATGTAATACAGAAGGGTGATATAGATCAGATTCGGGCAGAAATGTTCAGGCTCATACAGATGGATAATTATTTGACACATGAGTCCAATCTTGAATACTTATTTCTTGCAGAAGGAATGCTGGTTTTCAGCGTAATTATTTCAATTCTTCTATATATAATATTCAGAAATTATGAAAAAAGGAAAAAAGAGGCTAAGCAGTTAGGTATCTATTCAGATTTTATGATTAAGGGAATGGAATCTGAGCGCACAAGAATTTCCAAAGAGATACACGATACAATTCTTCAGGATTTAAAGGTCCTGTCTCTTAAAACAGAACTGCTTGATACAGATTCTGTGAAAGACGAAAAACAGAAGGCTGAACTCAAAGCGGAGCTGATTTCTCAAACGAACCTGTGTATTAAGCGGCTTCGTTCTATCTGTAATAATCTTACTCCTGTTGAATTTAAAAATCAGAAGAAAAACACTAATGGTTTTATAATTGCGCTTCAGAGTATGACAGAACAATTTATGGACAGAACTAAAACAAATTGTATCCTCAAAATTCAGGACAAACTTGATATTTCTTCTTTAACTCTGGAACAGACTATAAATATTTTCCGTATAATTCAGGAAGCTTTGAATAATGTAGAAAAGCATGCAGAGGCAACAAACGTTTCTGTCATAATTACGAATAATCAGGTTGGCGAAGGCGAGCACTCTCAAAAGTTCCTCAAGATTTTTATTACAGATAACGGCAAGGGATTTGACAGCCGGATTTTTCAGGATAATACTTTTTCATACGGCCATTTTGGACTTTATAACATGAAGGAGCGCGCAAAAGATAGCGGAGCCGAAATAGACATTATTTCTGAAGCAGGAGAGGGAACGGAAATAAAACTGGAGGTCCCGTTAAAATGAGTAATGAGATTGATTCAGAAAAATCCCTGATACTTGTAGATGACCATGAAATGATTTTGCTTGGCCTTAAAAATTTTTTGGAGTCAAAGAACAGCTGGAAGGTTAGAGGACTTGCAAAATCTATAGAATCTGCAAAGAGTCTGTTACAGGGGTTTTTTGCTGACGGGGGACTTCCGCAAATCATAGTGATTGACATTGAGCTGGGAGAAGAAAATGGATTTGATCTGGCATTATATGTAAGGGAAAATTTTCCAGCCATCAAGATTATAATGTACACCATGCATGATGAAAGTGACTATGTTTTAAAATCAAGACAGCTTAAAATTGACGGCTATATTTCCAAAGCCTCTGGTTCCGAGGAATTTTTAAAATGCCTGGATACAGTATATTCAGGAAAAGAGTATCTGGAAGGACGTCTGGTAGAAAGGCAGGAGCTGATAGAAGAAGCTGTTTCTCTGCTTACAAAACGCGAAGTTTTGATTTTCCGCGAAATGCTGAACGGTAAATCAAACATGGAAATAAGCCAAACCCTGAATCTTACAAAACATTCTGTAGAAGTATATGCAACTACTATTTACGAAAAATTGTTCTGTAATGGCCGTGCTGAACTATTAAAGAAATACCGTTGAAAAAGAGTTTAATTTTGTGATAAGATTTTACTATGAGAACAGCAACAATTAAACGCGTAACAGGCGAAACACAAATAGAACTCACTTTGAACCTTGACGGAACAGGCAAATGCGAAGTAGAAAATCCTATCGGATTTTTTGACCACATGCTGCGCTCGTTCTGTAAGCACGGGCTTTTTGACCTTACGGGCACCATCAAAGGCGACCTGGAAGTAGACCAGCACCACACAATCGAAGATACAGGCATTGTGCTCGGCGAATGCTTTAAGAAGGCGCTTGGCGACTGTGCCGGAATCTACCGGGCAGGATTTTTTATTTACCCGATG
>JAILQA010000059.1 GCA_024699205.1 Treponema sp.
CATCGAAGGCGAAAACAACATCGAAGTCCCTCTAAAAAAATACAAAGCAGAACAAGATGCCGACCCAGCCGAAGGACAGAATCCGGGAGATGATCCGAATGATCCGAATGGGGGAAATGGAAGTGGAGGCTCTGATCCTGCTGATGATACAATTACAATTTATGTAAAGTATGATCCTGATAAGCAGGGGTTGTCAAGCCGTCTAATTATATATGGTCCAACTCATAATATGCCAACACCAAAAGAAAATGATAAAGATGGAAAAACTCCACAAACAGCTTTTGGTTATATAAACTCTGCAGTTGAATGGATTGCTGCCAATGGAGACATCACTAAAAACTATAAGATTTTGCTTACCGATTATGGAGATACTCCATTTAATCAGGGCGTATATTTTGGCTCGAACCTTAACTACAAGGCCAAATCTATCATACTGACAAGTTATAACCCAAACGAAATTGCTATAGCATCAGATGAAACTTACAGTATTACAGCAGAAACAAGAATACCTGTAATTCTTGAACAAATCAAAGTCTCAACAGCAATAAATGGAAGTTCTACGAGCGATGAAGATCCGTTTATCTTGTTAACACAAGGTGATGCTCAGGTGACTCTTGGAGAAAATACAGTTTTTGAAGGAAAGACAGGTATAACATCCCTTTATGGAACTGCAGTTTATATGCTCGAGGGATCCGTAACTATGGAAAAAAATGCCAAAATTAAAGGCTTTTCTGCTCAGTATGCCGGAGGTGCTGTTTATATCAAAACAGGTTCCTTCCTTATGAAAGATAACTCTGAAATCTCTGATTGTCATACAACAGTTGTTTCAGATGGAGGAGGAGCCTTTTTCCTAACAAATATTGGAGGACCTCATGTAATAAGCTACCTTACCATAGAAGATGATGCCAAGATTATTAATTGCTCGACAAAAGGTAAAGGCGGAGCCATAAGTGTAGATTCTGGTAAAATCACCATGAATTCCGGTTCAATTACAGGATGTACTTCCTATTACGAAGAAGGCGCGGCAAACGGTCTAGGGGGTGCTATTTATTTGGGTACTGCAAATCATGCTGATACAATTGCAATCCTCAATGGTGGCACAATAAGTGGTAATACAGCAGAAAGAAGAGGTAGCGCAATATACGTAGACACCCCAAGTAGTAAAGCAATAAAGCTAAAAATGGGTGGTAACATCTTTATAGACCCAGAATCAAATGATATTTTTGTGATGAAAACTGGTAATACAATTGAATTAGCCGATGATTTGATAACAGCAAATTCAACAGCGGCTCTTATCACTTTGTACAAAAACAGTTCAATACAAGCAGGTGTTCCGGTAATTGAATCTAACGACACTGAAATTATAGGAAATAGTTATTCAAAATTACAGATAAGGCTAGAAGATAGTGAAGCTGCAAATGGCTATGATTCAACCTCCTGGCGCATTGATGAAAACGGCTTGCTAGCTGCAAATAACTAGACTTTAAAACCAGTTAAAAAAAACGGCGAGGAAATCCTCGCCGTTGTCATATCAGGCCTTTCAGCCCTAGAAAATTACGCCTTGACCGGCACCTTGTCTGCAGTTTTTTTGACCTCTTTTACAGGAAGTTTTACCCATGCTGCAATATGCTCAAGTGTTCCTGTCTGAGTTTCATTAAGATTACGAATTAATTCTTCTTTTCCCTGATTCTTAAACCTCTCTATAAATCCATCCATAGTAACACCTCCTTCAATAAAGTTACCATTATTATACATCTCTTCGTATGACTTGTCACCTGTTAATGCTGATAACATTTTTAGAAGGGCATCCACGTGTCTAATTTCTTCATTCGAGCCCTTGTAATCTTTCTTGAGCCTTACAGTCTGAAAATATTTTGCAACAATCTTAAAATCACTCTGAAACATATCAATTGTTTTGCTGCTCAGCCAGGCAATGTTAAAAACGTTGATTTTGTAATCGCTAACAAAAGGCTGCAGTTCTTCCGGAATTCTAAAACAATCCCGCAGATGTTTTGGCGCAACCCATTTTGTATCAGTTCCAAAATACAAAACCATAGTTGTTACCGGATAACGTTTTTTTGTTTTTTCATCAAGCAACTGCTGCTTATAAGAAGCCCCATCATAACTGATTACCCTAAGCGGCATATCCTTATCCTGAACAGTCTGATTTTCTAACCCCAGAATCGAAATCCTTATTTCGCCATTTTTCCAAAACTTAGAAACATCTCTTTCCTGCTCATGAATCTTCCCATTGGCCTTAAACATACTGTCTTTTGTATCTGCCTCAAGATCATTTTCTTTTATGAGCCGCCTGCCTTTGAACAAAAGAACATTGACAATATCTGCGAACACATCATTCCATGCCTCAAGATTCTTTTCTGTTATATCCTTTCCGCCCACACACAAGCCTCCACTTAGTTTTATATATATAGTATTAAAAAAAAAGTGGAGTTATTACAAAAATTTAGGAAAAAAAATGAAAAATTTGCAAATTTTTTACCTTGAATTAAATTCAAACGCCAATTCTGTTATGCCATAACAAAAAACGGCGAGGAAATCCTCGCCGTTATCGTCATTAATAACCAAATAATTTTTTACATTTT